>CALYRA010000220.1 GCA_945292135.1 uncultured Dysgonomonas sp. | reverse complement strand
TTAGTCTTTTCGAACCAGTTGCCGTCGACAGCGTCGGGTGACCAGTAAAGTTCCGCAATTCCAACGGAGATGTTTACGCTTCCGGTCATTTCATTATTACAATAAACCGGAATGACATGAACTGTATATGTACCACTGTGCTGAGTTCCGGCGTTGGGTATGATGATGTCTTTGCCGGTAGCGCTCCAATTGGGATCGCCCGAAAAACTCCATTTATATTTATCATCTTCTACTCCCAAAGCTAAAGCACTGATTTTGATTGTACCTCCGGGGCAAACATTATTATTATTTGTCCATGCTATTGGTACTGCGCCCAGATCGACTACTGAAATTTCTTGCTGGAACTCCCGAACTGTAGGACAGCCGGCATCAACAACTCTGATTTTATAGCCATCGCTAGGTTTATGACTCCAACCGGAAAACTCGCCGGTAATATTAGTCGTTATTGAATCATAAAGTCCTGTAAGGCTATCTAACTGAAAAAGGGTATAATAATGCTTAGTTAGGTCTTGGCTCGCATTTCTTAAAGCTATCTTAATATAGCCATCCCCAACTAAGGAATTCTGGCAACGATATGCTGCGGTAAGGTTAGCGTCTAAGTCCAAAGAGGTATTAAAGTCCGGCATAGTGAAATTGTATATCATACTACAACTATCTGCAAGATAATTATAATAACTTATTTTAATTTTATAATCGCCCGCTTTTCTTATATTTAAAGGCTGATCAGTCCAGGAAGTATAACCTGTACTATAATCTCTACCGGGAACACTTCCAGCAGGCGCTGAAACTATACGCGCATAAGCTGCAGAAAAGTTAGAATTATTTGCGTCACGACGGTAGTATTTAATTAATTTATTTATATTTGGTATACTAACATCATATCCGTTATAACAATCGTATTTTTTTTCAAATTTCGGCGTATCTACATAATCATAATATCCATTACTTCCAATTAACAGTGTTACATCATTTCTTACATTTCCACAAACATCTTTTATATCGAAAAATAAACGATATCGTATCTGTTTTCGTGGAATCTTTATTAAATTTCCTTTGGCTTCGAGTGTTTGTTGGGAAGTATTACTAACCATTGTATTATCAAGACTAGTAGCCCATAGACACACAAGATATTGATTTTGAAGAACAGACGGAGTTATCTTGTCTTTTCTCCACTCCTTGATGTCGGGTTCAATATAATCCGGGTCGGACGAAGTGATATCCTGCCAAGACTGACCTTGAATACTTTTTTGGACTTTTATGAATTTAATATATTCAATATCTTTAAACCGATTTCCCTCATCTAAATAAAAACAAGGCGCTATGTAATTGTTACTGCAACCAAAACTATAAATAAACGTACTAACTAAATCAGCAGGGTATGTATATGTAAACAAATAATCGCGAGAAAAATATTCTTTTCCACAAGCGCTTTTAGTTTTGAATCGGTATGTACCCTGTGTGTTTTGATTTGGAAAATTAAGGGTTCCAGGAGCATTTTTATATGAAATCGGACCTGACGACTTTTCCACGACATCATAAGTTCCATTCGATTTCTTTTTTTGGAGTTCCCATGTAATTGGGTAACAAATTGGGTAACTTAAATAGTATATTTTTACCTGTAAATAATTGTCGCATCCATTTTTTACAAAATTAATACGAGAAGAAAAGTCCATATATACAGGAAAAACCCGAGCAATGGTAGGGCATCCTTTAACCCGAACATATAAATCTGGCTTCTTATGACCTTGATCATCTTGCATTTCATCCATATTATATCTTAAATTATTTAACCTGACGTAAGGAGCATAATCAGGTAATGTAGTCCATGTTAAATTAGGATCAGAAGGATTGGGCGTACCATCTTCAGGGTATGTTATTGCATATTCTAAATATTTGCTGGAAAAATACATATAGTTATAATAATCGTTATAAAAACTACCAGCTCTAGAAGCAACCATTGATTTGGTATAATAGCTATCATTTTGATTTGCGATATTTGAGCCTAAGATTTGATATACATAATATCTGTCAAAGAGATCAGGCATTGAAGCTAAGGTCAATTTTTTTATTGTTACGCTAGTTGTCGTAGCTTTTGCTCCGCAAATACTACTTTCTGTCAATTCAAAAATATATGTTCCGGGAGCTAAATTATCCCATGTCGATCCATTGACAGATGATACTTTCGCAAAAGTCTTTTGTTTAATTCCGGTATATTCTGCGGGATGAGCAGTCATTTTTAAAGTATAGGGACCTGTTCCTCCTACTGCTTCGGAAAAAGTAACTTTCCCTTCATTATAACATTCAAACGCATGTTGCGTGGCATCTACTTTAAGAGTCATACTCTTCCACCCCGAATCGCCAATTGTAACGGGTGGTACAACATCCAACCTTTCTACAACTTGTCCTCCCGCATCTTTACATATACCGCGTATATGAATGTGATACGTACCCGGTACAAGTTCATGAAGGTAATTTTCATTTTGCCAAGGTTGTGGTTTGGTTAGATCAGGATTTACAAAACGATATTGTATACTTGTAAATTTACCATTATCTATATCTTTTCCTGTTACAATGGCTTCTATTTTTCCGTAATGTAGACATGGCGAGTCTTCTTTTTTAATTGTTACTGTAATATTTCCGCATTGAGCATGAATGTTTTGTGGAAATATGAAACTAAGTAGTATTGTGAATAGTATTATGGTTATATTATAAGCTATCGGTTTCATTTTTAGGGGTTTTGGGTTTATAGGTAAGCTATTTATTTTTTAGTTCCTCACGCAGCGAACAGTGTTGGCGCTTTGGAATATACCGCCTATGGGCGGACCAAAGATTGGGGAAAAGATTGTTGACATGACGTCGTTCAGTATTTCTTTGGTGCCATCGGTATGTATAATGCCGAGAGTTATCCAGCCGTTGTAATTGACATAGTATTTGCTTCCTCTCAGATAGTGTTGGTTATTTTCCGTATCTTTCTTATTCCATGTTTCAAGAAATTCTTTGTGTGTCATGAGATGATAGGTATATGTATGAGTGCCATCATTGTTGGTAACATTGGGCTCTTGGCAGGTTTGCTGAGCTTCGCTTAGGGTTTTATTATTGAAGTCTTGACAGTAGAAATGGTAAATGTAGCCGGGTATAGCATTGCTTTCTATATCGTATTCGCAAATCGGGAGGAGGCAGGGTTTACCCACACGATGCCATTGTGTATTATTCCAGACGTAAACGCCGGGACAGAGGGGCTTGGACAGGTCTGTGGTTTGGTTATATACGACGAGACCTGTGTGAGCTTGGTCTGCTTGTTTTTTGAAAGAACTACCGTTTTTATATTTCCTGTTATTCTTGTACATGGGATAGAGTTGGTCGATCTCACTAAGACCTACCCGGGGAAGGCTAAGCCCATGGGTGGAGTTGGCATTAGTGGCATTGGTTTCTTTGATGTCAAGGATGGAGCCTTTATTGACATCTGTATTAGATCCAATAGTTACTTGAGAGTGAAGTTTTAAAGTGAGTAAAAAGCCTAAAAATAAACTGATTATAAAAGTTAAGATAGGATTATTCATTTCTATTAATATTGGGTATATTTTAATATTATGTTATGCCAGGCTGGATAAATAGATATAATAATTATATATCTTATGTTGTGTCGGAAATAATAATTATATATAATTATACTGTGTTAATATAATATTTATATGAAATGTCGAACTTGGATAAGTATATATACATGATTTATGTTGTGTTAAAGATGATAATCATATATGATTGTATTGTGTCAATATATCAATTATATATGATTTATGCCACTTTACCCCTTTAGTATGGCATTTTTAAACAATATATGTTAACTATAAATTAATATGAATCACAATTTCCAAGAAATTACAATCCATATTAACAGTTCTTTATTTGTGGAGAATAACGGATTCGAACCGTTGACCCCCTGCGTGCAAGGCAGGTGCTCTA
>CALYRA010000219.1 GCA_945292135.1 uncultured Dysgonomonas sp. | reverse complement strand
TTGATTTCAAAAATCTAATTTCAATTGTTTATCCAATAAGGTAAATGTCATACGGTGATAAGGCGTTGTCCCGTACAGCTCTATTGCTTTACGATGCAATTTAGTAGGATAACCTTTATTTTTATTCCAATTGTATTGTGTATATTCATCATGTAATTTATCCATATAGTCATCACGATATGTCTTGGCTAAAACAGATGCCGCAGCTATAGGCAAAAGTTTGCCATCTCCCTTAATGACGCATGTATAAGGTATTCCTTCTTTCGTACGGAATCGATTACCATCTATTAACAAATGTTGAGGACGTATGGATAACTTTTCGATAGCACGATGCATGGCTAAAAAAGACGCATTTAATATGTTAATCTTATCTATCTCATTATTGTCAACTATACCGACTGCCCAAGCCAAAGCCTTTTCTTCGATAAACGGTCTTAACATATAGCGTTGTTTTTCGGACAATTGTTTAGAATCATTTAATGCTTCACATTCAAAATCTTGGGGAAGAATAACAGCCGCCGCAAAAACAGGACCTGCTAAACATCCTCGCCCGGCTTCATCGCAACCGGCTTCTATTAAATCTGGGTATAAAGATAATTCGAGCATATTAAAAGGTTATTGTTACATTATTGTCTTCCGGAGGAAAATCCAATTCAAAGTTACCGTCTTCTTGAAAATTATCTGCATTCATCAAAATCTTAATTTGTTCTTTCAATTTTTCTGAAATAACCTCATCTCCTCCAACATGTAATAAAAATACTTGGGCTAAAATATCTGTAAATAATTCCTTATTTTCGATAGGTAATTCAAAGGGTAAATTATTCAATTTATTTTTTACTGTCGCTTTAGTGAGGTTATATAACAAAGTTTTACTTTCTTCTCCTAATTTTTGATTTTGAGGTAATGATTTGATATTAAACGTACTGATATTCATACTTGAGGGATATAAATCAACTACCCGGTATGAAAATGGATAAGAGGTTAAAGCGCCTGTTTCAATATCATAAATCTGAGTTCCCGAAGGTGAGAGAAACCTTGTTATATCATTAGCATGACTATGACCTGTAAAAATTGCAACCATCCCATTATCAGCAAACAGCTTTGCAAGCCGTTGCCAATAATCAACCAAATATTCTTTCATCAGAGTGGATTGCATAGGAAAATGCTCTACTAACCCCCAATGCATCATGCCTATAACTTGCGCATTTTTCTCTTTAGCTTCGACCAAAAGGTCAACTATCCATTTTTCTGTTTGCGGTAGAATCCTACCGCGAGAAATACTATGAGTAGTATATTCGTTGTAACGGGCTGCATCAATAGCTAATAGCCAAGTTTCCGATTTTGAGGATTTTGAAATCACCGCAGCATAACTCAAAGAGGCTGTATCACGTTTGAAAGCCTGATAATAGCCACAATCTATATATATTTTCTCAAATTCTTCGGGCGAAACGTTGTCTACTTTATAGGTTTTATCTTCTTTATATTCGACAGCGTTCGGCATATTTATATCATGATTGCCCGGAATTACAAAAATATTTACGCCTTTTTTTTGCAATGGTTTCAATTTTTCTACAAAATCTAAATGGCTTTGTTTCTCTCCATCTTTTGTTATATCTCCGCAAACCAGCAATATATCAATATTTGCATCGTCTTCTTTACATCCTTCTTTATAATGGTAAAGAACTGAATCGAGAACATAGGGAGTATATTTTATCATCCTTCCTGACGATTGCATATATTTGTCCAAAGCAGATCCACCATCCATTAATTGTTCAGATAAATAATGAATATCTGTAATAATTCCAATACGCAAAGGTTGAGAGGGTTTTATAGAGGCAGCTATACTCAGTAATATTATTAAAAAGATAATCCTCACCATCAAAATCTAAATTATAGAAGCAAAAATACATGTTTTGATATTTAATAAAGATATTTATCAATAAAATTTCTTTTATGTCTACATAATAAATAAAATCAATAAAAAAGCGATTCTTCGCTTAATTATTCCTACTTTTGCATTCTAAAAATTAACACTAGCGATACCTATGAGGAGAAACTACATTCTCGCAAAGTTTATATTGTTTATCAGTATAGTTATATTAAGTTCCTGCCGTTCAAGCAAACAGCAAGTATCATTTGATAGCATTACGCATCCTAAAAGAGAATTTCGTGGAGCATGGTTAAATACTGCTTGGCAATCCCGATACATGGATATGAATAGTCAGCAGATGCAAGAATTTTTTGTCCTGACTTTAAATAAATTACAATCGTATGGGATCAATGCTGTTATATTCCAAGTAAGACCTCAAGCGGATGCTTTTTATAATTCTGATATTGAGCCATGGAGCGCTTTACTCACTGGTAAACAGGGCAAGGCTCCTGACAATAATTTTGATCCGTTAAAATTTCTCACCGAAGAATGCCACAAACGTGGGATGGACTTGCATGCTTGGTTAAATCCGTATAGAGTAACATTGAATGAAAATGATAACTTGAATTTTTCACCGCAACACATCTATTTTCGAGAACCGGAAAGATTTGTAACTTATGGAGGTAAAATATATTTTGATCCGGGAATTCCAAGTAATAAAAAATATATTTGCCATCTTGTCAAAGATATAGTCAGCAGATATAATATTGATGCCATACATATGGATGATTATTTCTATCCTTATCCTATTCCGGGAATATCCTTCCCTGATAACGATAGTTTCAATAAATACGGAAAAGCTTTGGGATTTGAAGATAATCAACGCGATACGTGGAGACGCCATAATGTAAATACTTTGATAAAAGAGATTAAATTTACGATTGCCAGCGTGAAACCTTGGGTTCGTTTCGGAATTAGCCCTTTTGGTATTTATCGTAATCAAAAAAACACCTTGGATGATTCAGGTAGTGATACAAACGGATTACAAAATTATGATGACTTATATGCTGACGTATTGTTATGGATAAAAGAAGGTTGGATAGATTATAATATGCCTCAGATATATTGGGAAATCGGACATTCCGGCGCAGATTACGATATATTGGTCAGATGGTGGGCGCAAAACAGTTACGATCGTCCATTATATATCGGACAAGACGTGAAAAGAACGATGGATGCTGTTATGCCATCGGGAAACTCTCAATTATTGGAAAAAATGATTTTGTCGCGTACTTTTCCGACTATACAGGGAAGCGGTTTTTGGTCAGCCTATGAATTATTAGATAATTACAAAGAGATTAGTAATGAACTGAAAAATAATTATTACAGATATCCTGCTTTAATTCCGCCCTATACCCATATGCACAATAAACAACCTAAAAAAATTGATAATCTTACAGAAACATATACCCCCAATTCACATACATTGAGTTGGACAAGCGATACTAAGGAATTAAATCCCGAAACAGCAAAATATTATGTAATATATCGTTTCACAAAATCCGAAAAGGTAGATTTAAATAATAGTAAGAATATCGTTAAAATAACAAATGAAAGAGAATACGTTTTACCTTATGAAGGCGGAAAGAATGAATATAAATATGTAGTCACATCTGTAGATGCTTTTCATAATGAATCGAAAGGTAAAACTATTAAAATCAAATTATAATAGATAAAAGGCTGCTTTTTTCTGAAAGCAGCCTTTAGCCTATCCTCCAAACAATAAATTCAATCTAATCTTTGGGCATTTCGGTAGCCAGACCTATTCTATTCCAAGCATTTATAATTACTATCACCATTATAACCTCAGCCAAAACTAAATCTCCTAATATATTTTGAGCCCTTTCGTATGTTTCGTCCCAAATACCGCATTCGCTAATTAATGTAATCTCTTCCGTAAGAGCTAATATTGTTTTCTCTTTTTCTGAAAATAAATCTGAATTTTTCCAAGCGCTAAGCAAATAAATACGTTCTTCATTTTCACCATGCTGACGAGCAAATTTAGTATGGACTTTAAGACAATGGGCGCAACCGTTGAGTTGC
>CALYRA010000218.1 GCA_945292135.1 uncultured Dysgonomonas sp. | reverse complement strand
GATGAAGCTAAATATTTGCAAGGAATTGTATTGTAAATAGATAATAATAATTTAAAATTAAAGAAATATGGCACTTACGACACCTAATGAGGGTAAAATAACAAAAGAAATTGAAAAACGAACAGCAAAATTACCTTCGGGACTATTTTTGGCTGCCGGTCTAACTGCTCTTGGGCTATCTTTTGGTTTGAAATGCGCCAACAAAGATGGTTGGTCATTATTTATGGGACAATTAGCTGCTCCTGTACTTATCATGGGTTTATATGATAAGATTGTAAAAACACATGGACATGACTAGCTAATTATTATGATTCGTTATTGTAGTTTAAATTGGTTAATAGGTTAGCAAAAAATGCTAACCTGTTTTTTTTCTATTATCCCTGCCTGTAAAATTCAAATAATTAATATCCATTTGGATTTAAAGATTTGAATTGACAAATAATTAATTCAGAATATGCTCGTATGAAGATATGATCTAAAGTCTACAAGAGTTAGTTATTTATCAAATTCTAGTATTTTTAAGATATATATCGGGCATATTATTCCTTCAAAAAGTTTTCGACGTATTTTGCTGAAACCAAAGAAGGTCTTGATAACCTAATTATAAGGTTAACTAAGTTTTTTAACTGTATAAGACCTTATCAACGAAAAAATTCAAAGAATATGAAGTATCGAAATACGTATCTGTAATCATTTTCTATTACATTTTTACAAAATTTCCGTTGATGAAAATATTCATAAGAATGAAAACAATTACCTTTAAGAGAATAATATTGATATAAAATTTATATATTTTACCCACCAATTTTGAACAAACTACTCTTTAAACTTTTCGCCATAATTCTTTCAAGTCAATTAAAAAATCAACGATAGATAATCTAATTACAAAGCTTCATAAAGCATGTAATAATGTGATTGAATTTAAATAATTTTTAAATTCGCGTCTAACGCAGAAATAGGTAAAGGTGAAATTATTAAAGAGGTAAAAAAGAAAAACAGCCACTTATTTTAATAGTAACTGTTTAATTTTATAATTTGTAGCGGGAGGGGGACTTGAACCCCCGACCTCATGATTATGAATCATGCGCTCTAACCAGCTGAGCTATCCCGCCATTCCTCTTGTTAGCGGGTGCAAAAATAGAAGATTATTTTGTTTTATCCAAATATTCTCAACAAAATTTAAAATATTTTGATCTATATAATATTCTTTATTTCTAAAAAACTGTAAGAAAGAAATAAATAAATGATCTTTCCCTCTATTCATATCATCCGCATGGTTCTTTTTACTACTTTTGTATACAAATTCGAGTTTTAAAAAGAATGTTTCATATTAAACGTCTCTACTCATTTATACTGCAATCATTCGTTCCGGTCTTTGCGATGACGTTTGGAATATGCTTGTTCATAGTATTAATGCAGTTTTTATGGAAATATGTTGAAGATCTTGTCGGAAAAGGTCTTGATAATTTAGTACTTGCTGAATTATTCTTTTACGCGGGACTTAGTCTCATACCCCTTGCTTTGCCTTTGTCCATACTCTTAGCGTCACTTATGACTTTTGGAAATATGGGCGAACGATTTGAACTTACCGCAATAAAAGCTTCAGGAGTTTCGCTCTTGAAAGCGATGAGACCTTTAATCATACTTATTGTATTCATTTCTATTGGCGCATTTTTCTTCCAGAATGAAGCTATGCCAAGAATAAACGTAAAATTCAGGACGTTGCTTATATCCGTAAAACAAAAATCTCCTGAGCTGGATATACCTGAAGGATCCTTTTACAACGGTATAGACGGGTACAGTATTTATGTAAAGAAAAAAAATCCTGATATTGGAATGTTATATGGCGTAATGATATATGACACTTCAAAAGGATTCAATGATATGTCTATATTTATATGCGATTCAGCAAAAATGCGGATGTCCGAAACCAAAGATTTTTTGCGATTGAGTTTATATAGTGGACAACGATTCTCCAGTGATAAAGAAACTAACGTAAACAACAATACGCCAGTATATTCCGATAATTCAAAAAATACTCCATATAGTCGCGAAAATTTCAAAATTAAAGATATAATTATACGCTTCGACGCAAATTTCAAAAGAATTGAAGAATCATCATTAGAAGGCTCCCAAATATCAATGAATCTAAGAGAGTTAAATCATGCCATTGATTCTTTGAAATATACGTTAGACAGCTTAAATCGGGATGACAGGAATTTTATCAAAAGATTATATTTAAATCCGCAGGTTGTTGATACTTCAAATGTATACAACGAAAACAATATTAAACCAATAAATCTTGATTCTCTATTAAATACGTTTTCCCGTACGGAATTAATCAGTATATATGAAAGGGCTAGGTCAAAAGGCGAAAGCGGAGCAAGTACATTCCAATACCAATCCTGGTCTAAAACAACAATGCAGTCTAAAATAAGATATTATCAGGTAGAATCGCATCGTAAATTTACTTTATCTTTTGCCTGTATAATTTTCTTTTTTATTGGCGCGCCTCTTGGAGCTATTATTCGAAAAGGAGGCTTAGGTATGCCCGTCATTATTTCCGTGATACTATTCATCATCTATTATATATTTGACAATGTAGGAGTTAAAATGGCTCGCGATGGAGTATGGGAAATTTGGCAAGGAATGTGGTTAAGTTCGTTTATACTCTTTCCGTTAGGAGTATTTCTTACTTACAAATCAATGAATGACTCGGCTTTATTTAATACAGAAGCATATGGTAAATTTGTCAGAAAAATTCTTCGTATAAAAACTAATCCTATCATTGAAAATGAGAGTGAAATTGATCCTAAAGATGTTAAATTCATTGAAGAAATAGATGCGGATCCTCAAATGGTACAAGATTTGCGATCATTAGATAGCAATACATTGAAAGATATTATAAAAAATTATCAACAATATAAGTATGATCGTAATGTACAACCTATAGCATTAGCAATATTGAAAGAAAGAAATGAGAGCTTTTTTGGAATTAGATTAAGAAATATAGATTATGAAGAAACAAAGCAGAGTTATCAAGCTTTCTCTAAAAGCGTATTGGTTACACTCGTTTTATATATACCGGGGTTACTATCCAGTTTCTTTGAAACAAATGTTGCTTTATTAGTTAATTTAGGATATCTAATATTTACGATAAGAACCTTTTTCTATTATTATGATTTTTACAAAACTATCGATAGAAAACAAAAGACAAGCAAAACATCCCTCAAATTGTTGGGATTATATATATTACCAATAATATTATATCCATATCTGAAGAAGGAGATGAAAGAGGATATGGATAACTTACGTTAATTACTCAGAAAATTAAATTAAACTTTTAAGCCAATATGGACAATATAAAATTAAACTCGATCGAAGAAGCAATTGAGGAATTTAAAAAAGGAAACTTCATCATTGTTGTTGACGATGAAGACAGAGAAAACGAAGGAGACTTAATTATAGCCGCGGAAGCTGTAACTCCCGAAAAAGTTAACTTTATGGAGACGCATGCCCGAGGTTTGATTTGTGCTCCTATGACTCATGAACGTTGTGAGGAATTAGATTTACCAATGATGGTAACAAATAACACGTCGATTCATGCGACGCCATTTACAATCTCTGTAGATTTACTTACAAATGGCTGTACAACCGGAATATCTGCATATGACAGAGCGCAAACGCTACAAGCGTTAGCTAACAAAGATACAAAACCGGAAGACTTAGGTCGTCCGGGACATGTTTTCCCTTTACGGGCACGTGAAAAAGGTGTACTCAGCAGAATAGGACATACCGAGGCTGCCGTAGACTTTGCTCGTTTAGCAGGAATGAATCCGGTTGCAACTCTTATTGAGGTAAAAAAAGAAGATGGAGAAATGGCTCGTTTACCTGAATTAGTAAAATTTGCAAAAGAATACAATCTTAAAATAGTTTCGATTGCCGATTTAGTAAAATATCGTCTTGAACGTGA
>CALYRA010000217.1 GCA_945292135.1 uncultured Dysgonomonas sp. | reverse complement strand
TTCGGACGTTTTTTTTGTTAATTTTTAAATAATGGAAGTAAATAGAAAATACACAAAACAGAATATACAAAAACGAATGCAAAAATTGGCTGTCAGGCTATTAGGTCTAAAGCATGCCAATGAGCTTGACCCCATCATCCTTTTAATTATTCAATCGCTGGGAGAAGAAGCCTATATGTCTGCCCGCGAATTATTTAATATCGAATCTCGTATCATTGAAAAGTTGTCCGATACGCTTGTTATCGATACCACAAACTCGACATTTCCCGCTCAGGGACTTTTACATGCCGCCCCATTGGATAGCAAGTTGACCATTACCCCCGAAATGGAATTTATATATGAAAACAAACAGGAGGGAAAAGATAAACTTAAATTCCATCCCTTATGTACAACCGTGATCAGAGAGGCTCGCGTCCGCTATCAAATTGCCAATGGCGTATTGTATGAAATAGATACGGATTTTTCCCGTGAAGCCTTTTTCCATTCCCGAGAACTTGAGTCGCGCCACCCGTCTACCTGTTGGCTAGGATTGGAAACGTCTGTCTTCTTTAACAACCTGAAAGACGTATCGTTTTACTTCGATTTCCAATCTGTCAATGGCAAAGAAAAATATCTGAAACTATTGCCTTATACAATATGGAAGCTCAATGACAAACCTATAAATATAGAACAGGGCATCTACCATATACCGCAAACGTTCGAAAATCAATATGCGGAATTGTTTTCGTCCACAAACCCCTTTTATCGCATCAAAAACAGTATTATGCGTTTTTATGAACATCATTTCTTAACCCCATCGAATGATGCTCCGGTAATTGGCGACAGGCGATCGTTCCCTGAAACGTTGCGGAAATATTATCCTGAAACCATAACAAATGAGTTCAGTCCCGAATTACTTTGGCTTGAAATCGACTTTCCTCCGTCTTTTGACAAAACCGTATTGGAACAAATGTCGATCAGCTTAAACGCTTTTCCGGCTGCTAACATGTATTTACGTAAAATTGCCACTACATGTGACATGCTCTCCCCTTTAATACCGCTTACAACCGATAATGGGGAGTCGTTTATCTCCGTAGGCAACGTGATGGATTCTTCGGGAAAGAAATATTACGATTTATCGTTTGGCGACTTTTCGGATAAGGAGTACAAAACATACAATCTTCACAAAGGCGGCGCCGAAAGGTATGACAAGCGCGATGCGAAAAATTCACTAACAGATCTGGCCAACCGGATAGAAGAGCAAATTGATTTTTATTCAAACCAAAATTCAACAAAGGAATTATCAAAAGAAATCCGAAGACAAATCTATTCATTTACGACTTATTTACAACAATTGGTAAAAAGTTATACGGACAAACGTACATCCGGCATATATCTTATCATTGACGAGTTGCCCGATGATGAAGTATTTTTCGTTGAGTATTATGTTACGGACAATGATTCCGCCAACGATATCCCGATATATACTATAATAGAACATGCTTCGGAATCCGGGCTTGAAGCCTTGTCAATCCGCTTTCTGACAACTACAACCGGAGGCAAGGCGCTTCCATCATCCCTACTCGGCAGTGAAGCATATCACGATTCACTGAATACCCGTACTTTACTGGTCACCGATGACGATATTATTCAATATTGTACCAGTGAATTCAAAGAGGTTGTATCAGAGGCGTATATAGATTCGGGTTATTTACAGTGCGCTCCCCCCGATGAAGGTTTTTTGCTGACAACGGACGTCTATGTAACATTGCGTGAAACGACGCGCGAAACATCGCATCCGAAAATCATAACCTCAATCCGAAAAAAGCTAATTGAAAATTCACCGGTAAGCTTTAATTATAGGGTTTTCATAAAAAAAGACAGCGATAATTAAAAAGAAATATATTCCTATGAACGATAAACTCCTTAAACACAACGGTGTTGCGATGATAAACAGTCTTGATACGGACTATCGGGCAGAAGTAATAGCCGCCGAAATGATTGAAGCCGGGCAGGATGCCGACAAACTACTTATCCTTCGGGGTGAAAACAACACCCGAAATACCTCGAAAGATATTTATAAGATAAATTATACGCATTTGTCGGAAGACTTCACCGAATTTTTGTGTATTTATACCACAAGAAAGAGTATATACGACAACTTGCCCGAAGGCATATTTCATCAACTAGATTTGAATATAAGGTACACCGAAGACATCAATGCAGAAATAAAAAAACAAAGGGAAGAAGAACTTACCGCAAGGCTTTTCTTTCAGCCCTTTGAAGCCGCTGTCGATAAAATATTGACGGATGCCCGCCTCTATGAAAAGAAATATAACAAACCGAACTTTTACGATAATCTGAAAACGATATTTATCGGCTACTGGCCGCTGTTTAAATTGATGGATGTCAGACAAGCCGCATTTTTCATCAGGATTATCCCCGAAATATATCGGATACCGACTGATTTTAATTATATGGGGCAAGTACTCAGCATTATTTTCGACATTCCCGTTCGGGTCGAGGCGGGAAAAATAGGGCGAATCCCGATGGATAAGGAAGAAAATCCCAAATTGGGTAAAACCAAGCTGGGTATTAATTTCGTTCTTAAAGGCGATGCGTTAAAAGACACCGCGCGGTCAATCCGTATTACCATCGGCCCGATGCCTCCCGAGGCGACACGGCTTTTCGTAGCAAAACAAAAAAACTATATCTTGCTCGAAGAGTTGTCGCGCTTTATACTGCCTTTTAATAGCCAACGCGAAATTAAATACCTGACTATAAAAGGGCAAAGTTCGTTTCGCTTATCATCTGATAAGCACAAAACATATTTGGGAATAAATACCACATTACAATAATATAAAACTCACAAAACATGACAACAAACAAAGAACTTTTAAAAACAAAAGCAATCGTCAGTGTGGCAAATAACAAGGTGCGCTTTGTTCACCTTACCATTGAACAGAGTTACGGAGAACATCATTCTTTTGCGATTTATCTCGATTATGAAGAGTTGCAGGATATGCCGATGTCGTCTCCCGTAAGTATTCTGGAGTTGATCGGGAAAAAGGTATATATCGAACTGCAACCCGGAAACGATAACGGAAAAGCATATATTTTTAACGGGATCATTACCGAAGCTATTCCCTGCATGGAAAACGGACGGCAGGGACAAATCCATTTACGAGGCTCCAGTCCTACCATTATGTTAGAACAGGGCAGGCGTATGGAGATATATTCGGTTATGACTGTTAGGCAAATCTTTAAGCAGGTGCTTTCCCGCACCCATGATATGTATATAGATACGGCGGGAACGCCGACCTTTAAAGGCGAGATTGCTTTTTTGATGCAGTATAATGAAAGCGATTGGCAATTCCTGCAGCGACTAGCCTATATGTACGGCGAAAATTTGTTTTTCAGCGGTTCACAGTTGTTATTCGGGGAATATAAAGAATGGCAACCCGTAGATTTGTATTACAATGCGGATATCAGCTTTCTCCAATTCGGCTCCCGCTTATTACCCAATACCTTCACACGTTACAATTATCAGGCTTTCAGGGACGAAACGCTTGAAAAACAAACGTCTTCAAGTATTGAAAATTCGAACGAATATCTGGATGCGGCTTCGAAAAGAAGCGTAGACCTGACCGAAAAGCGACAACCCAAAATGCCATTGGATATGAATGTCAATGGGCAGGCGGAGTTGGACGAACTAGTCAAAAGGGAGAAAACGCGCACGGCTGCCTCCACTGTATTTATATCGGGAATATCGGACAGTTACAGAGCGACAATAGGACGCTTGATAACAGTCAAACTGAATAAAAATATTTCATCAAGAAATGAACTCGGCACGTTCCGCGTTATTAAATCCATTCACAAGATCGATCAGATAGGCAATTATACCAATGAATTTGAAGCAGTACCCTCACAACTCAAGGTCATGCCGATGCCTGAGATTCCGATGCCTGTTGCCGGATCGATGCCTGCCAAGGTCAGGGATAATGCCGATCCCG
>CALYRA010000216.1 GCA_945292135.1 uncultured Dysgonomonas sp. | reverse complement strand
ACCCCAGACAAAATGTTTGCCATCAGGCGTAAATTTGAGATAACCGCACGATCCGATTGTTTTATCCTTATAATTAATAGTGGTCGGGGTTTTAACGGGATTGGAACTTTTTACTCCGGCTTTAGTAGCCAGCCATGCGTTAAAACAAATAAACTGCCCTTTTCCGGGCGCTACGATCCACCAATCTTCGCCGTTTGCATGCATTATAGCGGACATGCTTTCGCCTAACGGACCGGTATGTCCCGAAAATTCCGTACGTCCTCCATTTACGGTAACATCGGTAGGGCTATCAGCTTCTACTAATACATAGCCCATATTATCAGCGAAATGCCATCCCAATCCTATACAAATATATTTTTTGTCATCTCCCGGATAAGGAACCACAATACCGGATTGCGAAGATGAATCATGCCCGCCTAATGTTCTATATATCACTTTATCTTCTCCATTCCAAATTTTTATTCCGTTTGAATAAAACAACAGATTACCCTCTTTATCGGATATGGAAAACACCCCTTCCAGATTACTGATAGAAGTCGAAAATGAGCTTGGTAAATTTTGCAAGACAGCATCAGGCGTTCCGTCAATACCTTTAGCGGCGAAAGAACGCAGATTTTCGGGTCGCCATGACAGACCCGCCTTGTCTCCAAAAACCCAATTCCAAGTCTCCTTTTGTCCGAAACAATATACAGCGGAAATTAAAATTAACAGTAAAAATAATACAGTTCTTTTCATGAGTTATGTATATAAATAAGTATGTTCTTGATTAAGGATAAAGAAGTGATTAGCTTTTAGCATACATTAATTATACTAAAAGTTATAGTTATTAAAATATAATATAAATTACTCAACCCTATTCACAGATGACGCAATTACTTCTTTAAATGAATATTAGGATTAACAGGGAGAATACACGAATAAACTTCGATATTCATAGTTTGAGAAGTACCTAATTGTTTATCATCATTATCATAGGCAGATACGGTAATAACATAATCATTAGCGCGCGTATAAATATGTGATATCTTTTGAGTTCCATTGCCTTTAACGATATCCTCGACTCCTCCGTCTCCCCAATTCCAACGCGTATAAGCGACTTTAGAGCCTCCTATAAATAGTGGTATAAAAGTCTCAAATTCTTTTGAAACATCAACGCAAAATCCTTTATCTCCGATTATTTTAAAAAAAGTAGCGGAGAAAGATGGTAATCCCATTTGAGACGAGCCAAAATTAAGAAAATTGAATAGTCTATATATCTTCAGATCATTTAACATATCGGGGTTTTCTATGAGTACCATATCCCGGGTATTGTAAAGATCAGCTACCCAAATACGCCCAAAGCGATCCATTTGTAAACCTTGCGGCCGCCTAAGCCCATTTGATATTCTTCTTAAATATTTACTCGTAGTACCTTTCAACAAAGCCTCCATATCCCATATATAGACGCCAAAATCTCCACCGGAATTGCTAAGTTCAGTTAGGGCAGTATATAAATATTTTCTATTGGGCGAAAATTCGATGCCGTACGATCCGTGATTATCTATATATCGAATATTAGAGAATCGACCCGTATTATTATCAAAGTCGCCATATATCAATTTCTTTTCGAGCCAAGTACCCCAAACAAAATGTTTGCCATCAGGCGTAAATTTGAGATACCCGTTCGATCCGTTTGAATCCGTATAATTAATCATGGTCGGCGTTTTGACTGGATTTGAACTTTGTACTCCGGCTTTAGTAACCAACCATGCGTTAAAACAAATAGGCTGCCCTTTTCCGGGAGCTACTATCCACCAATCCTCACCGTTAGCATGCATTATAGCTGACATGCTTTCGCCCAAACGACCCGTATGTCCCGAAAATTTCGTACGTTCTCCATTTACTGTAACATCGGTCGGACTATCGGCTATTACTATAACATAACCCATATTATTAGCGAAATGTTTTCCCAACCCTATACAAATATATTTTTTGTCATCTCCGGGATAAGGCACGACAATACCCGACTGTGAAGATGAATAATCCCCGTCCAATTTATCATAAATTTCAGTTCCCGCAGCATTCCAAATTTGCATTCCATTTGAATAAAACAATAGATTGCCATCTTTGTCGGATATAGAAAATACTCCTTCCAAATTGGAAATAGATGATGAAAACGAGCTTGGTAAATTTTGCAAGATGGCATCAGAAGTTCCGTCAATACCTGTAGCGGCGAAAGAACGTAATTTGGCAGGTTGCCACGATAGACCCGCATTGTTTCCAAAAACCCAGTTCCAAGTCTCTTTTTGTCCGAAACAATAAACTGCGGAAAATAAAATTAACAGTAAAAATAATAAAGTTCTTTTCATGAGTTATGTATATATTAAATAAGTATGGTCTTTATTAAGCATAAAGAAATAATTAGCTTTCAGCATACATTTATTATACTAAAAGTTATAGATATTAAAGTCTAAAAATCAATTAAACGACTCAATAGGATAAAGTCGCAATCATTTCATTAAATGAATATTAGGATTAACAGGGACAACACATAAATAAATCTCGACATTCATTGTTTGTGTTTTCAAAGGTTGTCTTTATCAGCATATAATCATCTTGTACGGTTATGGTATATTCGACCATAAGTGTTTAAGGGAATATAATTTTTCAAATATTAACTTTTGGGGACTTAAACGAAAAACAGAGGAAGATAAAATTAGTATTAAAATTGATTGGGTACTTTTAATGAGTTAGTTACTTTAAATACGTATGTTCTTTATTTCAGGGATAAAGTTAACATAAATTTTAGTAAATGTTATTATATTTACTAAAAGTTAATAATATCAATGTATCAAATCAATTATTCGACTTTACATACAGACAAGGTAATTACTTTATTAAATGAAGATTAGGATTAATTGGCAAAGCGCAAGGACTGACCTCAACTTTCATAGTTTGCGTTTTCAAAAGTTTGTCATCATCATTATATGATCTTACGGTTATCGTATATTTACCCGGACGTGTATACGTATATTTATGGGTTTGTTTATTATCCGGCGTAAAGTCGCGATCTTTAATGATACTGTTTTCCTCATTGTCTCCAAAACTCCAGATCGTATAGGATATATGATCTGCATTTCCGCTTTTTTTTATTTCAAGGGTAAACTCTTGTTCCTTATTCATACAAAAGGTATCATTCCCATCTAAATCCAGTGAAAACCATGTGGCGGCAAAGGTCGGAAGCCCGATCCAAACACCACTTGTCAGAAAATTTGAAAATTTTCGAATTTCGGATAATGCCCCTTTTTCAGGATCCATAATAACATATAAATTTCTAGTATCAATTTCTATTCCATATATACGTCCATCTGCGGCGATTTGGATATTTGTCAAAGGACATTTAATATCCGTCATATATAAAGACGTATTACGGAGATTATTCCATGTAATATGATAACCTTTTCTGCTATTCGGAGCTCCTATAAATATTTGCTCGCCGGAATAAGAAAATTCAATGCTATAGATACCTGTCGAAGGAGATGCCTGTCTGCATTGCACATATGATACTTCTCCCGTATTAGGATTAAACTCTCCGGAAAGGATATAATTACTATAACATAAAGGGGAAACAAACCGGGTAGCATCCGAAGAGAACTTTAAATATCCGGGTTGAACAGACCTAGAAATATTGACATGAATCGAATACTTTTTTGGTATTGCCGAAAATCCCGATGACGTCAACTCCCACACATAAACAGTCAGTTTTTGGGTAGAATTATTATACTCTCCATGTATCAGCCAATAATCATCAGTATCAGGTTTTCGGACTGAAGCGATATTTTCATCTGTAGACACATTGTATAGAGGTTTATTTTTTTCTATCACATCGCCTAAACCTCCATCGGCAGTCATATCAACGATAGAATAGTTAATCCCATCCATGGGATTTGTTTCTAGAGCCGCTACTGTTACTATATAATACTTGGAATTATTTCCCGGCATTGGAATAACAATACCGGAT
>CALYRA010000215.1 GCA_945292135.1 uncultured Dysgonomonas sp. | reverse complement strand
AAACACTTAAAAATTTACTATTTTATTATTAATATTAATTATAGATGTTAAAGAAATCTTATCATTTATCCAATACTATTTAATTTTTTCTATATATGAATAAGCTTGATCTTTTTCTCTATTTAAATTATAATCTGTTTGATGGTATGGAAAGTAAACTTCCGTATCAACCTCACATCGACGTAAATGTTCAAAACCAAAAGATAACTAAAGATAAAATCCTAATCAATGGAGATTATATTTTGTATGATTTGCCAATAATATGTAGATACGATCATATCGGAGGAGATTTGTTTGCCGCAAATACTTTCTATATTTATGTAGATGACGTTAAAAATTCAGCCCCTATCAAAGCTACCGATTCGGGACGATTAAGTATACCAAGAGGATATTTTTCAGCGCTTAAAACTGATTCTAAAATTAAATTTGAACAATCTAATGGCAGCGCGCAGGGAACGACGATTGAATTTAATAAATATTATGTTGGAAAACCTGTAGACGACAAAGAATACAAAGCATTGGTAGAATTGTATGAAACTACAGGTGGTAAAGATTGGACTTATACATGGGATGTTTCAAAGAATAATTTACATGAACGAATGTGGTATGGCGTTGTCATAGAAGATGGGCATGTCGTAAAACTCGAATTGCAGAACAACCAACTAAAGGGTGAATTGCCTGCTAGTTTGAATCAATTGACATATCTTAAAGAACTATCACTTTATAATAATAATCTGACAGGGACTATTCCAACATCTATCGGGACAATGGATTCGTTGAGCCATGTTTATTTATACAAAAATAAATTAACGGGGAGTATACCGTCAAGTCTGTTTGATTTAAAAAATATCCGCGTATTACTGTTAAACAATAATCAGTTGTCGGGAGATATATCAGATAAGATACTAAAAATACCAAATCTAAGAATATTTAATATTTCAGATAATAATTTTAATGGAACGATTCCCGATGTATTGTTTAAGCTTCCGGCTATAAAAGAGTTATATCTTTCGAAAAATAAATACAATTCAATGAATCAAGCCTTTGATTACGCAGATACAATATCGGTATATCTTGAAACTCAAAAAATAGATATGCCTGATTATGTTCTGGTCGAAGGAACTAGTGTTAAAGCAAAATCGGTTGTATTGAATACATATGATATAATATCCCATTCTTTTAATGCTCAAAATACATTTGAACTCTATTTAGAAAATAAAATGGTTGCTCAATCCAGTTTGATAGAAGATGGTTTAATAATTTTCAATACCATTTTGAAAGATTACAAGGATATAAAAAATGTATATGTTATCCAACGTAATGGTGCTGCTTATGGCACGATAATGAATTATCAAGGAATCAAAGATGCTTCTCAAGCGCAGATAGAAGATTCGGAATATCTTGCTTTGGTAAGATTGAATGAAGAACTGGGTGGAGATAACTGGAAAAATAAATGGGATGTTTCTAAAAATGATATTCATTTGGGAGAATGGTTTGGCGTTTATTTTACTAATGGACATATTACGGGCATAAAATTGGAATCCAACAACCTTTCAGGACATCTTCCCGATGTATTTAAAGAACTTCCATATCTGACTATCTTCGATATCGCAGTTAATAAAGTAAAAGGCAATATCCCTGCGTCTTTGATGTCCCTAAAATCACTCAAGAATGTTGTGTTATCAGATAATTTGCTGAATACTATGGATAAAGTTGCATTTGATAAGAATGTCAACTTGAATATGGCAAGACAAATAGTTGAATATCCTAATTTTGCGTTTAACCAATACTCCGTGTTAACAGCTTCCAATATTCATCGGTATAACCATGTAACATCTTTATTTGCTTCAAAAGTAACTTATAGATTGACGATGGGAACAGTTTCAAGGAATATTAAGATAGATAATACTTATTCGTTAGGACATATCATGAAAAGATGGAGCATTTCTCAAGGTCAGTTATTGGAATTAGAATTATTAGATAACTCAGCGGGAAATAACTCTCACGATAAATACTATTTAACATTTAAAGACGGAGACGTAGATATGAATGATCTAACTAATATTCTTGATATTCAGTTGTTAATTCAAGATATGCAAAGTCAGATATCTTCTTCTGTATTTTTTAATGAAACCGCGGCTGATATTAATAAAGATGGTAATCGTAATATTTTAGATGTAGTTGCCATAGCTAATTTGATACAAAATAAAAAGTTAGAAGCTGATGAATCTATTACAAGAATGAGTAGAAAAGAATTATCAGATCAACCTGTCCTTAGTATCGAAGAAGGAATATTATACATG
This sequence comes from uncultured Dysgonomonas sp., assembly GCA_945292135.1. Taxonomy (GTDB): domain Bacteria; phylum Bacteroidota; class Bacteroidia; order Bacteroidales; family Dysgonomonadaceae; genus Dysgonomonas. Next base: position 1,713 of record CALYRA010000215.1, on the reverse strand, counting down.
AATACTTTGAAGCCAGTCAATGCATTTGATATCCGTATAAGAAATGCTAATATCAGCAAAATAGAAAAACTTTATGCAAATAAAGAGATGAGTATTTCTATAGTTCAAAACGCAGATGGAATAAGTATTCTGGGCTTTAGTCCTTCGGATGCAGCTTTACAAGGCAAGGTAGCCATAGCCAATGTGGGTGATGCTACTATAGATGATGCGATACTTTCGGATAGAGAGGCAAAACCGGTTGCATGGAAATTAGCTGATTCGGGAATAGAGAATGAAGAAACATCAACGACTGGAATACAAAATTATCCGAATCCTTTTTCGAACAGTACGACAGTAAGATTCCATCTTCAAGACCGAGTACAAAGCGGAGAATTGATTATTTATAGTTTAGCAAATAAAATAGTATATAAAGAAAAACTGACAGAATTAAATGCTGGAAATCATGAAATAACTATTCAACTCGGAAATATGGTATCAGGAGTTTATCCTTATATATTAAAGGTTAAAACTACAAAAGGAACTAAAATCTATAGAAATAAAATGATGATAAAATAGGTATTATATATCCTACTATATTTTTAAAAATATAGTAGGAATAATGCTTAAAAAAATACAAGAATAATAACACAACTTAAAATGAAAAAAAATATCTTAATCATTTTCTGGTTTATTTTTATTACACTAGGATTACATGCCCAAAATAGTTTATCTATCCCTACGGTGTATGCAGGTATAGATAGAGAAGCCACAATTGAAATTCATCTAAGCAATGCTCAACCCGTAGCCGCATTTGAATTTGTGTTGGAAATCCCTGCCGATGTAGAAATAAATGAAAAAAAAGCCGTATTGACATATCGCAGCAATGAGCATATATTATCTCAAGGAAAACGGAAGGGGAATAAAATTAAATTTATAGCTTTCACTATGAATGGGAATGGATTCAAGGGAAAAGAGGGAGCTATATTAAAAATCCCAATCAAAACATCCTCTAAATACAAAGAAGGAGAAACTTATCCGTTGAAACTTAGCGACGTAATATTGAGTTCAACAGATGCCAAAGAAATAGGTTCGGAACACAAAGATGGAGAACTTAAAATTGTTGAGGTCGATTCGCCCGATTTAACAGTAACTAGTATAATCAACACTGAAAAGAATATTAGCCCGGAAGGTAAACTTTCTCTATCATGGGAGGTAAAAAACATAGGTACAGCCGTTGCCCAAGGAGGTTGGAGAGAAGAAGTGAGTCTTATATCTACCAAGACAAATTTCAGAAGATTATTAAGTTCAAATACTTCATATACTGGAGATTTGAAACCCGATGAATCCTTAAGCCGATCAATAACTCTTAACTTACCCCGTATATTAGGTTTGGATGGTGAGGTCTTCGTAGAAGTTAACCTGATACCGGCATCTACGGTTAAGGAATTACCCTCACAAAAAAGCAATAATACTTTAATTGGAAATGAAAGTCTTTTTTTAGAAAAAAAACTCTATTTCACCTTGTCTAGAAATAGTATAAATGAGAATGAAATATCCGATTTGATTCAAGCGACAATTAGTCAAAGCGGCGATTTCACTATAGATTATTCATATACAATTAATTCAAGTCCACAAGAACAACTGGAATTACCATCCAATGTGAAAATTGCTAAAAATACTTCTTCGACAACGTTTTATGTAAAACCGATAGATAACCAAATAATAAATGGAGAT
>CALYRA010000214.1 GCA_945292135.1 uncultured Dysgonomonas sp. | reverse complement strand
GTTTTTAAGGCAAAATATTATTTGTCTTATCGCTGATGAATTGTCAGTTTTAGAAATTGATACAGGAGGTCGCGTAGCCGCAGGATATCCTGCCGAAGCATATAACTATATAGAAGATCGCATCGATCTGAATAAATATATTTTAGGCATAAAGGACGATGTGAAATATGTAAATGAAAAAGATCGGGAGGTATACGATGGAAAGAACCGTAAATATATAAAATGTGTCTGGGCGACTAACCGCAATATGTGCGGCGAAGGCATCAGTATAGGCGATCTGATTGTGATAGATACAAACAAGAAACCGCATAAGGATTCTATTATTCTGTTTTATATAGATGATGAATTTGCCCTAAAAAGATGTAAAGTTTATAAAGACAGGATAGAACTGTTTTCTATAGGTGAGGACAGAGAACCTATAACTTACGGCGGTGAGAGTTTAAGCCGGATAGGGATTGTTACGCATGTGGTAAAAAAATTTCCTTGTTCGGATAATACATATTGCGGTTACCCTGAAAATGCAGCTACTTATGTGGCAAACGGTATGGACTTTAATGAGTATATCATTGGAGATAATTACTGGGAAACATGCTTTTATTTATGGGCTGGAGGAGATAGTATGAGTGGCGACGGGATTACTAAAGGCGATTTGTTAGTTGTAGATAAGCTCAGGGACAGTTATGAGGATTCTATAATCGTATTTCATATAAACGGGGAATACACGCTAAAAAGGATTGCTTACGAAAAAGGTATTCCGATGCTTGTATCATCTAACCCGGAAATAAGACCGATGATTTACAAAAAAGGGACAGAGATCAAACGATGGGGAGTGTTGACAAACGTGATAAAAAAATATAAATAGATGTACGTTCATTGCGATTTAAACAAGTTCTATGCTTCTATCATCCGCGTATTCATGCCGGAGTTAGAAGGCAAGCCGATTATTATTTTGAGTAATAATGACGGATGTAATATCTGTTATTAGCCAGGCGATCTAAAAGTCGATTTAGGCATTAAAATGGGTACGCCGATCTTTGAAATAGAACATCTTGTAAAGCGTTACGATATAAAAGTCTTTTCGAGCAATTTCACCCTTATAGCCGACTTGTCTTTACGGGTAAAAAGCATATTAAAACGCTTTTGTCCCAGCTATGAAAATTATTCAATCGACGAAATTTTTATGGATTTTACAGGCTTCACTACCGAAAAGGTCGAATCAATAGCAAGGGATTTAGTACGGATTATCGGCGTTGGTTTAGGATTACCTATCTCTATTGGCGTAGCCAGTTCAAAAACGTTGGCAAAAGTTGCTACATGGTACGCTAAGAAATTTAAAGGTTATAAAGGCGTGTGCATTATCGATACGGAAGAGAAAAGAGAAAAAGCATTGAAAAAAATTGACGTTAATGAAGTGTGGGGAATTGGCAATCAATATGGATATAAGCTGAAAAAAAACAACGTAAAAACGGCTTATGATTTTACGCAGATGCCAGTAAAATGGGTTAGAAAACAAATGACTGTAGTAGGAGAAAGGACATATCGGGAACTTTTGGGGCAACCCTGTTTCGAATTGGAGGCAGAGGAAAAGCCAAAGAAAAATATTATGGTTTCCCGTTCATTCGGAAAACTCATACCCGACTTTGAAACAATTGCCGAAGCGCTTAGTTCCTATGCGGCTATGGCTGCCGCTAAATTAAGGAAGCAAAGATCAAAAACGAAAAAGCTGTATATCTTTCTTGAAACCAGTCCCTTTAGAAAAGATCTTGATTGGCTCTCTAAATCTGTTGAAATTAAACTGCCTGTACCGACAAGCTCTACAATAGAAATAATCAAATATGCGAAAGAGGCTTTAAGAGCCATATATGAAGAAGGGTATATGTTTAAGATAACAGGTATTATGGTTCAAGAGTTGTCTCCCGACACTTCCGCACAGCTTAATCTTTATTATCCGTTAAGACCGGAGAAAAGAAAAAAACACGACGCTATTATGATAGTCGCCGACAATATAAATACCAGGTTCGGACGAAACACACTCTATCCCGTTGCGCAGGGGGATGGTAAAAGGTGGTGGATAAAACAGGAAAAGTTACCGCCTTATTGGTCTACGCGGTTGTCTGATATTCCGGTTGCAATGTGATGAAAAGTAAAAAGGATATATTAGAAAAGGTTTTATGGTTTGATAAGAATATTTGTGATGCGAACCTATTTGCGGAACTAGAACCTAAGAGAAAGGTAAGTGAACACTACCGTTATAAAAATGGTAATTATTTTTCCGAGAAATGTAAAAAAGTTATACAACATGAATCCGAGCTGGAATTAAAATTTTTCGAAAAGCTAGAAAAAATGGAAAAGGTTTTGTTTTACTGGGAACAACCTATACAAGCTTCTTATTGGAGAGGCAAGAGAAAATCGCATACAACACCGGATGCAGGTATTATTTTAGATAATCTGAAAGTCGTTATCGTCGAGGTAAAACCCTTATCCGGTATGCTCGATTATAAAGTACAACTAAAAGTGGAGGGATTACTTAAATTTTGCGCCGAAACAGGATGTGGCTTTTTACTGACAGATGGCAAAGATACATTGGATAAAATAAGAAAAGTAAAGTGTAACCTTAAGTTGGAAAAGGCAATATTAAAGTCTATTGATAATAGCGTTTTGTACAAAAGAGAATGTAATGAAATTCTGAAAAAATGCAATGCCTCACAAAATGAACTACTTAAAATTATATTTAAACATAATCTGAAGTATAGGTCTTTTCCCTTCAAATTACAAACTTAACCTTATAAGAATGATTTGTTTCATCAGGTTTTTTATGGGAAGAAGAGATACGATGATCTTGTAAAAGAAAGGTTTTCAACCCTTTTTAAATAAGTATTTATAATTGGATAGTTAACTTATCGAATAAAGCAAAACCCTGAACCTGCGTTTAATAATTTTTTCGTCAGTTTTTCCAAACTTGAATTCCCGTTTATATATTTTCTCTACACTTTTAAGAGTATTATTTTGAACTCGTAAATCTTCGTTAAGCATAGAAAAGGCATTGAAAGGAGGGTTTCATAAGAATTCAATTGAAGCTTCAAAATAGAATGAGAGAAAAATAAAAGAAGCCGGATTATTATGTAGCGTAATCCGACTCATTAATATTATAAATATTACAATTTAATATAACCTTAGTTATTTTGTAGGAAATGATAAGTCTTCAAAATCTAATATTGTCTTTTTAGAATCTTTGTCGTGGTATGACTTTATTGTCTTTTTATTTGTCCCGGATCGGCGAAGGCTATTTAACATTAATTCTCTACAAACTCCTTTTGATCTTGCTATAGAAGATATATTTTTATTCATGTTATTTTGATTAACATTATTCGTAGCTAAAGCAGGTGTAGAGGTCATAAAACTAAGAAATACTATTAAGATAAAATATGCTTTTTTCATAGTGATGTGTTTTGGTTTATATTATATCAAAGTTATCATAACTATTAGCAATTTCTTAAATTCCTTTTTTGAGTAAAGTGTTAATATAACTAAGGATTGTAGGAAAATGTTTGAATTTCAGTATTATGATCATTATTAGTATAACTTTTTAATAACTTTTTAAACTAAACAATATTTTATAACAAAACCATAAAAATTATTTTGCTGGTATCTTGATTTATAATTGTACTTAATTATCCGATTATTCAACCTCTTGCTTTTACTGTACAATGTTTTGTCTCATTTCTGTTTACAACTATCTTTTAACCCATTCAGGTAAGCTTTATCCATCTGTACTTCAATTACCACATACAGGCTTAGTAAATCAACTATCTTATGCTATTTGTATTCCGCACAACACAATTGTTAATTCTTTCAATACAGATATAAGTATTTTCGGTTTAGTAATAATTAATTTGTCTATTCTTATAAATTGGATTAGAGAAATCTACTTCAAACAATTCTATACCAAAGAATGTAACCAGATAAGAAACAATATTTATTATTTGGTTATTATTTTTTTGCTCAATTACTAAGAACTATCAACAAATTTGT
>CALYRA010000213.1 GCA_945292135.1 uncultured Dysgonomonas sp. | reverse complement strand
CGTATGGCAATTATAAAGAGATTCCTATTCAAAAACGTTTTTTTGCAGGGGGAGCTAATAGTGTCAGAGGATGGGGAGTTCGTGAATTAGGACCCGGCTCTTTCCATCCATCTGAAGGAAAATATGATAATTTCTTTTATCATTCCGGAGATATTCGTTTAGACGCTAACTTAGAATATCGTAGCAAAGTATTTTGGATATTGGAATTAGCTGCGTTTGTCGATGCAGGCAATATTTGGACAGTAAAAAGATATGAAGGTCAAGAGGGGGGTGAATTTAAATTTAAAGAATTTTATAAGGATATTGCTTTGGCATGGGGGTTGGGACTCAGATTTGATTTCGATTTCGTTCTTTTAAGATTAGATTGCGGTTGGAAAGCATATGATCCCGCAAATAGCCCAAATGGACATAAGTGGAAGATTAACAAACCTTTTGATATATCGCATAATACAGCATGGCATATTGCGGTCGGTTATCCGTTTTAGAAAGTCTAAAAAATATGATAAAGTTTTATTATATTTGCGGTAACTAAATGATATAAAATATTATAAGTAAATTAGTTAAAATAAATAATAAATAAAATTGATATGCACAATTGGTTTGAATGTAAAGTTAGCTATGAAAAAACATTAGAAAATGGAATGCAAAAGAAAGTTTCAGAACCCTATTTGGTTGATGCATTATCTTTCACAGAAGCTGAAGCGCGTATCATAGAAGAATTAAGACCATATATTTCAGGCGAATTCGTAATAGCTGATATTAAAAGGGCTAAGTATACCGAATTATTCTTTAATGATAATGGGGATCGTTTCTTTAAAGCGAAAATACTTTTTGTAACATTAGATGAAAAAAGCGGAACGGAAAAAAAGACTTCCGCTCAAATGTTAGCGCAAGCCAGCGATCTAAAAGAAGCCTTAGCTGTTATAGAAAAAGGTATGGCTGGTACATTAGCCGATTATTTAATTGCCTCATTAACAGAAACGGCAATCTTAGATATATTTCCTTATTCGGAAGATGATAAAAACAAAATTGTGTTGTAAATTTTTATTATTAAATAATTTAAATGACTATTGCTGAAAATTTGTCCGTAATTCGACAAAATATACCTTATAATGTAAAACTTGTTGCTGTTTCTAAATTTCATGCTCAAGAAGCTATTCAAGGAGCATATGATGCAGGACAACAAATTTTTGGGGAAAGTCGTATGCAAGAGATCGCATCCAAACAATCAATATTGCCATCTGATATAGAATGGCATTTTATAGGACATCTTCAAACGAATAAAGTAAAAGCGATAGTACCGTATATCCATACAATTCATAGCGTGGATAGTTTAAAATTGTTAGAGGAAATAGATAAACAAGCAAAACTGATTAATCGTCCAATTAATTGTCTGCTGGAAATTCATATTGCTAAAGAAGATACAAAATATGGATTTTCTTATGAAAAATGTCGTCGGTTCTTGATGGATGGTCAATGGAAAAAATGTATATTTGCTAATATCATTGGTTTGATGGGGATTGCGACTGACACAGATGATGATCAAATTATTCGTAATGAATTTAGAGAGCTAAAGCGGTTTTTTGATGAATTAAAAAGTGATTTTTTTTCACAAACAGACCTTTTTAAAGAACTTTCTATGGGTATGTCTCATGATTATAAGATAGCTATAGAAGAAGGTTCAACTATGGTTCGTATAGGCTCTGCAATATTTGGAAATCGACAATATAAATAATACACATACACATACACATTAATTAATACTAAGTTATGAATATACAACAACTTGAATACATTATAGCTGTTGATAATCATCGCCATTTCGCCAAGGCTGCAGAAGCTTCTTTTGTTACCCAGCCAACGTTAAGTATGATGATTCAAAAGTTAGAAGATGAATTAGGGGTTAAAATTTTCGATCGCAGCCAACTTCCAGTACAACCTACGCCTATAGGGATTCAAATTATTAATCAAGCGAGAGTTATAGTTTCGCAGGTGAAACAAATCAAAGAAATAATACAAGAAGAAAAGGGTATTGTACAGGGGGTATTTAAATTAGGCATTATCCCAACTATTGCGCCCTATTTATTGCCAAAACTTATGCATCGCCACGATGAGAATGGATATGATATAGCTTTAATTATTGAAGAAATGACTACCGGACAAATAATTGAAAAATTGTTGAATGGTACATTGGATGGAGCTATATTAGCTACGCCATTAAAGAACGATAAGATAAAAGAATATCCTATATATTATGAAAAATTTTATGCTTATGTTTCGCCAAGAGAGACATCTTTATATGTAAAAAAGGAACTTGAAGAAGATGATTTAAATATCAATAGATTATGGCTTTTGGAAGATGTACACTGTTTCCGTAGCCAGATATTGAAAATATGTAATATGCGTCGGAGAAAAAATTCACATTCTTTATTTTCTTACGAAGCAGGTAGTATTGATACGTTAATTAATATTGTAGATAGAAATAGTGGTTTGACTATAATACCGGAGATGGCTTTGGAAAGTTTAAATGAAGAGCAAATGAAGAATGTTCGTCCATTAAAAGATATAACGCCTGTTAGAGAAATAAGTCTTGTAACTCGTAGAAACTATCTTCGTGAACGTATTTTAGATATAATAATATCGGAAGTTAAGGACGTTGTTCCCGCTTCATATTTGAACCCTGATTTGAAAAAATATACAATAGACTTTTAGAAATTATTTGAAATTGAATTCAAATTGGTAAGGGGTATTAGCTCATCTGGCTAGAGTGCAACACTGGCAGTGTTGAGGTGATCGGTTCGAGTCCGATATACTCCACTTTTAATTTTGATAGTCAATAAATTAAGTAAAGTGAGCCCGTTTTTGAGCCCACTTTGTTGTTTTTTTTTGAATTTTTACTCTTTCAATTCGATATATTCTGCTCCCTCAATAGTGGTATTTGGATTTTTTGAAAGTACTTCGAGTCGATTATTTTTTATCCCGCAATACCAAAGGAATCCTAAAAATCTTTTCTGCTTTACATGATTGACAATAATTAAACTGTCTTTCGATTCTAATTTGCCTGTAAACTCATTTCGGCTATTACTGCATCCATTCAAATTAAACCATTTATCTGCAATCGATATGCAACGAATAGTATCTTTAATATAATTATCTCTGTAAACTATACTATCTCTCACAAATCCTTTTAATTCTTGTATGGTTTTAATTTGAGTAGTTGTGATACTTTCCAGTTTCTTTTTATCAACTTTGAGCTTATTGATTAAAGCCATGTCTTCGGCTCTATACTTTTCGTATTCATTTAAAGTCAATCTCAATTCCCCAACGCTAATAACATTCAAACTATCTATAGTCTGATAGATTTTTATTTCTTCCAGAAGAGTATAAGTATTGTTCTGATAAAGTTCTTTTTCTGCTTTTTCCTTATTCAGTTTATGATTTAGAACTTTAATAGTTCCAAACATTGTTAAAAACAATAATGTTGCTCCAATAGCAATATAAACTTTTAATTTTGATGTGATCATTTGGCTCTATATTTATTACATTCTTCGATAGACCCCACAATCCAATTTTCGACTGCTACTTGAAATTCTGGATTTTCTAATTTCTCTACATCCGATTTATTGTCTTGAAACAAGCACTCAATCAGTAGGGCTGAATAGCTACCCATAAGAACTATAAAGTTACTTTCAAAATCTCTGTCTAAATATGTAGAAGAATAGATGCGTTGCTTCACATCGGGCAAACACACTGGAATCCTATTTATGAAAATATCTGCAAAAATATCTGAGGTTGTCCTTCCTTTGGATGTCCATACACTTATTCCGGATGCAGTTCTCCATTCGTCTGTAATTCCAGATGCATCATTGTGTAAAGAGATAAGAAGCGGAACCATGCTTGGATTGTCCTTTGCAAACTGCGAAGCAATATTTTTGCGATTATTAAGCCCTATTTCTCGGTCTGTTTCATTGGTCCATGAAACAGTATAGCCCAAATCAATTAGTTTATGAGCTATTGATTTTAGTCTATCTC
>CALYRA010000212.1 GCA_945292135.1 uncultured Dysgonomonas sp. | reverse complement strand
TTTTACTTATCTGTTTGATTTTTCAGAACAAAAATAAAAATAATATTATAGATTCAAATAATATTTTATTAATAGTTAGAATTAGAAATTAAAGAAAATAAAAGTAAAACTATAAATAGTTTACCATAGTTTTTGATTAAACTATTATGTATTCGTTATTCATTGTAATTTGCTTGAAGCTATACTGGTTTTATTATATTGTTGAAATATAAATATTTAAAAAGGAAGATGGTGATGCGTTTATAATAGTCCTTAATATATTTAAGTCGGGTTCTTTATGCAGTACAAAAAAATACAATAGATTATTAATTAAAATATTATCAGGAGGATAAGATGTTTTATCTTATATTTTTTAACAGAAGATTATATTTTGACAGAAAATAACAATACGTTAATTAACGTGTCGTTATTGTAAACTTATTTTGTGCTGGTTGTATTTACCCGAATTTAGAATAAACACGGGAATTGGATATTCAATAGATTTGATTCCTCAATTTAATTTTGGTACTTTTGTCTTGTCCCCGTAAAAAAGACTTTGAGACATTTGGTGTACGGGTGTCAATTAATCTTTCAGAAATAAATAGTTTATTTTAAATAATTTATAATGGCTTCTTTTAAATCATGGGTATCTGCTTTACGTCCTCGTACATTATTTTTAGCGGTAGGTACAGCTATTTGTGGAAGTGGCTTGGCGTATAGTAAAGGTCAATTTGATATTAATGTATTTGTCTTGACTATTTTAATAGCATCTATACTTCAGATATTGTCCAATCTGGCAAATGATTTCGGAGATTCGCAACATGGTACTGATACGACAGGCAAACGAGTTGGACCCCAAAGAACAGTCCAAAGCGGCGCGATCACTCTGTTAGAAATGAAAAGAGCTATTTATATAGTTGCCGCATTGGCAGTAATAGTAGGTTTATTGCTCATATACATAGCTTTGCAGTTTATGGTAATATGGTATATGCTTTTTTTTCTGTTAATAGGCGCATTAGCTATAATTGCCGCTATCAAATATACAGCCGGGAAAAATCCTTATGGTTATAAAGGATTAGGGGATTTATTTTCATTTATATTCTTTGGTCCTGTTCCGGTCGTCGGTACTTATTTTCTACATACTCATGCATTGGATTTTGTACCATGGCTCCCTGCAATAGGATTAGGACTGTTATCAGCCGCTGTGCTTAATATTTATAATATGCGTGATATAGATAATGATAAGGCATCCGGTAAAATTACAATACCGGTTCGTTTAGGTATTAAAGGCGCAAAAAAATACCATGCTGTTTTAGTATTCGGTGCAATAGGCTTTTTTATTGCATATAGCCTCTTATATTCTATAAACTGGTTTCAGTATCTTTATATGATTGTATTTATTTTAATCATTAAAATATTGATAAATGTGTTTCGGACAACTGAAAGCCGCAAACTTGATCCGTATTTGAAATATACTTCGATGACGACCTTTTTACTTTCAGTTGCATTCGTTATTTGTATTAATATATAAAGACACGTCATGTTGAAAATAGGATTGTTATCAGATACCCACGGTTATTGGGACGAAAAATATGAAAAATACTTTGCAGATTGCGATGAGATTTGGCATGCGGGAGATATCGGCTCAATAGATTTAGCTTTGAGATTTGAAGCTTTTAAGCCATTCAGGGCGGTATATGGAAATATAGATGATGTTAAAGTTCGCGCGGCTTTTCCCGAATTCTTGCGTTTTACCCTTGAGAACGTAGATGTTCTTATGACTCACATCGGAGGTTATCCGGGCAAATATGAACCTAAAGTAAGAAATATATTAAAAAATAATCCTCCCCAATTATTTATAGACGGACACTCACATATATTAAAAGTTATTTTTGATAAAACGCATAATTGCCTGCATATTAATCCCGGAGCGGCGGGTAAATATGGATTTCATAAAGTGCGTACATTGGTGAGGTTTACCCTTGACAAAGGGAATATTTCGGATTTAGAAGTCATTGAACTAAAATGATTCTTGATAAATTAAGCCATTGTTGTCTTCTCATTATTTTTTACGACCTTTGTTCTTTCATCTAAAGTGTTATTTAATTTTATGAAGGAAAAATTAATAAGTAAAGAAGATATAAAAAAAATACATCCTATTTTTCGAGGCAGATTTGGAAATATGCTTATTCGCTTTGGTATGTGGTTTACAGGACTCAATAAAGTGAATATGGTATACGATCGTTCCAAGCATCTCGAAGGTGTTGCTTTTTGCGATCATTTGCTTAAAAATGCCGGACTAAATATCAAAATAGAGAATATTGAAGTATTAAATCAATTTGAAGGTAAACCATTTATTACCGTGTCCAATCATGCTTATGGTCATTTGGATGGAATAGCGGCTATTGATGTAGTGGGTTCGGTACGTCCTGATTATAAAATGATGGTGAATTTTGTACTTGGTATGATTGATACAATGAGTATGCATTTTATAACGGTCAATCCGTACGAAAGCGGTAAACTTGCGTCTATTTCGAGTCTCGATGGGGTTAAGCATTGCATTGAGCATCTGAAAGCCGGACATCCACTCGGCTTCTTCCCTGCGGGAGCTGTATCAAAGACAAAAATAAAAGGGTTTCATTTCGAAGTTAAAGACCGTGAATGGCAGGAAACAGTAATAAAACTTATCAAAAAAGCCAAAGTGCCGGTCGTTCCGATGTATTTTAGCGGTAAAAATTCATGGTTCTTTAATTTTTTGGATTTGGTAAGTTGGAAATTACGATCTTTGAGATTAGGACATGAGGTGACAAATAAAAAAGGACGAACAATATATGTCCGTTTAGGCGAAGCCATTCAGCCTGAAGAAATATCTGAATATTCTGATATAAAAAAACTTAGCGGGTTTTTGAAAGCTAAAACTTATGCCTTAGCCAAATAGGACGAACAATAATTAACTATTTTTATATTTGCAATTCTTTGCTAAAAAAGCCTGACAGTTGTTGAATAAAATATGTAAATTTGTCAGTATTTTTATTTTAGAAAAGACTATACTTTATGAATAAACCTAACATACAGCAGGTAAAGCAACGATTCGGGATTATTGGAAACGATGTGGAATTGAACCGCGCCATTGAAATTGCTTTGCAAGTAGCTCCGACAGATTTGTCTGTACTGGTTACGGGTGAGAGCGGAGTAGGTAAAGAGACATTTCCTCAATTGATACACCAATACAGCCACCGTAAGCATGGAACGTATATTGCTGTTAACTGCGGTTCTATTCCGGAAGGTACTATCGATTCGGAACTGTTCGGGCATGAAAAAGGATCTTTTACAGGAGCTACGGGAGAGCGTAAAGGATATTTTGAATATGCTAACAAAGGTACTATATTTCTGGATGAAGTAGGGGAATTACCCTTGTCTACTCAAGCCAGATTGCTGCGTGTATTGGAAACAGGCGAATATATGAAAGTAGGATCTTCAAAAGTAGAAAAAACAGATGTCCGCGTTGTCGCGGCTACCAATCTGGATATGATAGATGCCACAAAGAATGGACGTTTCAGGGAGGATTTGTATTACCGTCTGAATACAGTTCCCATTCGTATTCCCGCTTTGAGGGATCGCAAAGAGGATATACCCTTATTATTTCGTAAGTTCGCCAGCGATTGCGCCGAAAAATATACAATGCCATCTATTTCATTAACAGAAGACGCCAAGCAAATGTTAATGAATTATCAGTGGCCGGGAAATATACGTCAACTGAAAAATATTACGGAACAAATATCTATTATCGAACAAGAACGTCAGATTACATCCGAAATTCTTAAATTATACTTGCCTGCAAATGAGGTTGGAATGATACCGGTAACTACCAATCTTGGAGACCAGCAGCCAATGTTCAATAATGAACGTGAAATATTGTATCAGGTTTTGTTTGATATGAAGAAAGATATGAACGAACTGAAGAAAATTGTTCATGATATCGTTGCTGGAAAAATTACAACTTCTGACATTAAACCGGAAGTTTCACTTGCTCCAATTATCGTTGATGCGAAAAATGATATACC
>CALYRA010000211.1 GCA_945292135.1 uncultured Dysgonomonas sp. | reverse complement strand
AACGGTTAATCCTTTTACATAATCCAACATATACTCTCTCAATTTAATACCTGTCGGTTTAATCATTTCAGCATTTTTGAAAGCATCCATAGTATCGTTACCATCTGCCAAATAGTCAAGAGTTATTACTGTATATATTTTTTCATCCTCAATTGGTTTGTTGTTTATTTGTGAAGATATTACCTGTTTATATTTTATTTCGATTTTTATATTTGAGGATACGCCAACCATTTCGAATTTGGCTATAGAAGCAAAAATATCTTTGAGGTATTTACCTTTTATTTTTAAAAAAGTCAGAGTATTATCAAAAGGAAAAGTGCTGTATATGTCGCCTAGAGTAACATCCCCATCTGCTATAGGAGCTCTTATCCCATGCACATTCATAAAAGCAGCGTCTATTTTATTATTATCGGTATATTGGCTGTCGACCAGTAGCATAACATCGGTTACAAGATTTGTTAAAAGACTTTCCGGCACACCTGTAGTCATATATTGGTTCGAAGTTCCAATTACTTGGTTCATTTCTTTATCAAGTTGTACTTTGTATTCAGAAACAAACGCTTCCATATTTTTGTCAGGATTTTGGGCTGTAGTTATTGGAATATATTCACCCGTAATATTTGTGGTAACGTAATGTTTAGAACCGGCACAAGAGGTTAACACTACAAAAATTAGTATGTATATTAATTTTCTCATAAATTATCTTCTAAATTATAAAGAATACAAACTCTATATCAAATTTACAAATGTTCTTTTAAATAAACTTATAAAAGACTGCATATAAAAGCAAATAATTTGAAAAGAAAGTTATTTACTATTCTTCTTTAACTAAATATATCAAAGTCGGGAAATGGTCACTATAACCATTTATGAAGGTATTTCCTGAAAATGTTCTATGAGGATATCCCTTATTCTTACCTTCTTGTTGTATAAGATAATCCTTATTAAATATCTCAGCTTTCCAAAATTTTAGAGTAGAACGATCTTTTCCCAATAGGCTTTCTGTAATGATAATCTGATCAAAAAGATTCCATTGTCCTTTATAGCCCAACGACCCTATGCCCCGATCATAGAATGCCCACATTGTATTAAATAATCCTCCTGCTTTAACTTCTTCCTGTTTCTTTTTTGCATTCAAAACCAAGCGTACGCTTTTATCTGTCGGGTCGTCATTTAGGTCGCCCATAAGAATTATCTTAGCTTTAGAATCAACATTTTGTATTGAATCAATTATATGCTTCGATATTGATGCGGCGTGTTCTCTTAACTCTTGAGATTTTGAACCATATTTTGAAGGCCAGTGATTTACAATAATATGTACGGTTTCTCCCGCTATAGTCCCACTAACCAATAACTGGTCTCTGGTTTTAAAGTCAGGATTATCAGGTAATATATATGGAAAGGTTTTAGACGAAATTAATTGGAATAACTTAGGGTTATACAGTAAAGCGACATCAATACCCCGAAGATCCGGAGAATCATAGTGTACAATTTTATAACCGACATTATCAATTGGTTTTGTAGCAACCAAATCTTCTAAGACACCTCTGTTCTCTACTTCACATACGCCAATTACGGCAGGTCCCATCGGTGTTATCTGCTTACCCAAATTATTTATAACAAAAGCTAAATTATTCAACTTCTTTTTATATTTTTCTTGAGTCCATGCATATGCACCTTTGGGGGTGAAGTCGTCATCCCTTACGCCTTCATCTTTCTTCGTATCAAATAAGTTTTCAACATTATAGAAAGCAATAGCATACGCATTTAATTTACTTTGACTAAAAATATTGTTACAAAAAATGAAAAGAATAATAAATAAAATAATTATATATTTTTTCATAATCAAAGATGTTTTGGTTTTAAATAAAGTACCATCTAAGGATTATTTAGATGGCACTTATTTATTGTAATTAGGGTTTAGCAATTATTGAGTTTGATTCTTGAAGCATAATATTAGTTAAACGAAGTCCTAATTTATTATCTGTCGATGTTGTATAAAATTCGAGAGATGTAAACCCTGCAACTAAGTTATTAATTTCAACTGTATAAAATTTATTTCCATAGCCGTCATCTTTTGTAAGCACAAAATCTGGAACGCTTAAATCATTATTGTCACATTTAACCTTAATCGAATTTACATTAATCTGTTCCCCAGCCGAGAAAATATTTCCTGTCATTTGATAGGTTAGTTTAATGTTATTTTTCCCGGTAGAATTAATTCCGGATATCTTCAAACTTCCAGCTGAACCTTTAGGAAACCAAACAAAATTGCCTAAGGTCTTTGTCGACCTTATGTCAAGTTTCCCATCAGGATCAGAATATGTGACAGGAGATTTCATGTCGAAATATTCCGAAAAATCAGCAATCTTATATCTTTCTCCACTTGCAAATTCTTTTTTACCGTTTGCAAATTTTTCATGGAAAAATATAGATTCTTTTCCGGGTTCAGGATTTGGAGTAGGAGTTGTACCATCAAAAGAGTCGGCATTAAGATCTTTTAGGTCACGTAACAATAATTGCCAAGTTCCATTATAATAACCTAATATTCCGAATATACTGCCATAGCCTTTTGGTAAAAGGACACCTACAAATTCATTCGCATACGAACTTGTTCTTATTATCATACTCTTGCCTTGAGCGTTTAATATAGTTTCTTCAGTAAATTTATTCTGATTCTTTATAGAATCGTTTATTACATTATTTACACCTCCATTTTTGAAATATATATGTTCAAGTTGTACCAACATCCCAATCATATTGGTATTTAAATTTCCAAGGTCAACCTTTGTCGGCTTGGCGTTACTTTCTTTAGCCCAATCGTTTAGGTGAATGCGTTCATCAAACATGGCAGCCGGAATACGATTGGGTGTAGGGTTATTATAACCCAATTGCAAGACATCTCCATATTTAGTCATATATAGTTCTTTGATATTGATAAATATTTCTTGTCCGACTGCAAGTGTATTATTTATGTTGCTTTGATCGATACTAACAGCTAAAGCTCCAGTATTGTCTTGAATATAAATCTGTTTAAAAAGGTTACCCGATTTATCATTTGCAGTTACATACGCATTCAGCATATAATTTGGTTCAATAAGCGCAATTTCGCCATTCTTAATTGAATCATATAAGCTTTTCAATTCTTTTATCGTGATGATATTGTCTTTTGAACCATCATATACCGGTTTATTTAAAGGCGGTTCGTCATAGTCTTTATTACATGACATTATTATAAACGGGATAATAAATAAGCAAAGTAAATACTTGATTGTTTTCATATCTTTAGTTTTTATTTATCAATTTATATACTATTAAAAACGATAGCCTGCATTTAAGAAACAATTGAAGCCTTGCATATAATAATATTTTGGAGAAAATCTATTGGAATATGATATATCAAAACGACCATTTTCATATCCACCCGTTTTAATATTCCTTCTATCTAATATATTGTTGAAAGCAAAGCTAAAGTTTAGAGATTGCCTCTTTGGCAAATAGATTGTTTTTCCAATAGATAAATCTACTGTATAGCCACTTCCATAACGTTCTTGTCTGATTATTTTTTTATATGCTTCAAATTGTTCAGGATTATTAGGATTGATAGTTTTATAATTGGACGCTAAACGTCTGATTGGGGCAATCTCAACATGATTGCGAGCAAATCCGTTTACATTTAGATTGATGAACCAATATTTGTAAAAATAATTAAGACCAAGCGTACCTGCAATCTGAGGAGTTCCTCCGACATAATAATTATTAAGATATACAGTTTCGGAGACATCATCCTTAGCATTATTTTCATAGCTTACGGTACCCTTCGGGTTATTGCTGTAATAATATTCGGCAACAGTACCGGCTAATGATACGCTCCAAATATCGGTTATTTTGTAATTTAATCCGATTTCAATTCCTCGATTTATTTTATCCATTCCGGTTATAATATGGTTCACATATGTTTTTTGGAAATCATTATAATAACTTATTCTGTGCATTTGATCAAAGAATAAAGTTTGATATAATGAAATTCTACCGCTTAATTGAGGTAAAGAAAATATATAATT
>CALYRA010000210.1 GCA_945292135.1 uncultured Dysgonomonas sp. | reverse complement strand
TTTAGCGTAGTAACGAACCTCTTTTTTAGGCGGATTGAGTTGATAAGATGAATTAAGGGCTTCATCAGAATTAGGAGCGTCTTTCATATAAAAATAGTTTTATTGATGTTAAAACATCATAATGAGCAAATATACAAATAATTTAATTATACACATAAACAAAATGACAATTTTTTTCATACAACATAATATTACAAAATTATTTCCCTTATTATACAATAATTTAAGTTATTTATATGTTTAACTTTATTACATGCAACTAGATTTAAATTGATATTTTGAAATTATAGGAGGTCGCTTATTGCGTATTTTATATGTATTGAATCATTTTCAAATTTTAGTAGTTGTAGTGATACATCATAGCACTTAAGCAACAATTAAGACAAATAGAGTAGTTGTGAATTGCTTTTAGATTCTAGTATTATGTGATATGTCACAGCAGCATTAATTATGTGTAGGATCACATCACTGTTGTGAATTGCTTTCAAATTATTAGTAGTTGTAGTGATACGTCACTGCTAGCATCAATACCCGAAAATGGAATGTAATGTTGTGAATTGCTTTCGAATTATTAATAGTTATAGTAAAATGCGCCATAGCATAGAAGAAAGAATCAGTATTGTATCTGTAGTTGTGAATTGCTTTCAAATTATTAGTAGTTGTAGTGATACGTCACAGCTAAAAGGATATAAGAAATTAAAGCAAAATTGTTGTGAATTGCTTTCAAATTTATTAGTAGTTGTAGTGATACGTCACTGCGAAAACAATTAAAATCCAATATCTATCTGCAACTGTTGTGAATTGCTTTCAAATTATTAGTAGTTGTAGTATACGTCACAGCCCCTCTGCTGTTGATTTTGCCCACACACCGTTGTGAATTGCTTTCAAATTTTAGTAGTTGTAGTGATACGTCACAGCAGAATGGCGTTCCATTTACGGATAAATAAAGTTGTGAATTGCTTTCAAATTTTAGTATTTTTGTGATACGTCACAGCGTGTTGATTTAGCATGTACAGTACCTAGCTGTTGTGAATTGCTTTCAAATTTTAGTAGTTGTAGTGATACGTCACAGCCTCAGCATTTTCCATGGAAATACATAAGTTGTTGTGAATTGCTTTCAAATTTTAGTATTTTTGTGATACGTCACAGCCGCACTGTAGCAGTATATGCACGACTTTCAGTTGTGAATTGCTTTCAAATTTTAGTAGTTGTAGTGATACGTCACAGCGCAACGATTTACCAAAATGAATGGGTATGTGTTGTGAATTGCTTTCAAATTTTAGTATTTTTGTGATACGTCACAGCTAGCTGTTTCTATGATTGAAAGCTTAGACCGTTGTGAATTGCTTTCAAATTTTAGTATTTTTGTGATACGTCACAGCGAGTTGAATCGTATGGGCAAAACCGCTATCGTTGTGAATTGCTTTCAAATTTTAGTATTTTTGTGATACGTCACAGCCTCAAAAATTAATCCATTGTAAATCAATGGATTTTTTAATTTAATAGAAATAAGAAAACATAGCTTTTTATGAATTTTCATTCATAAAAAGCATATTTTTTGCAATCCTAATAATATTTCATAATTAAATATTTTTTTAATCGAAAAACAATCCTTTCTTCATATACATAGAAAAACCGTAAATTCGAAAATCAAATCTCAAATAAAAAAAGATACCTAAAAAATGCTTGATAATAAAAACCCATATAAAACTTCTATTTCAGAGTATGGTGAATTCGGACTTATCGACCATCTGACCAATAATTTTATTTCTAAAAATACTTCTACCCTAAAAGGTGTGGGAGACGATGCCGCTGTATTAGACCCTAAAGACAAAAAGGTATTGGTCTCAACCGATATGTTATTGGAAAATATACATTTTAACTTAGCCTACACACCTTTAAAACATCTCGGATATAAGGCAGTAGTGATCGGATTAAGTGATTTGGTAGCCATGAACGCTACCCCGGAACAAATACTAGTTTCCATTGCTGTTTCCAATCGTTTTCCGGTAGAAGCTCTGGAAGAAATATATACAGGTATGCATTTGGCCTGTAAACATTATTCTATAGACTTGGTAGGTGGAGATACAGCCTCCTCACATTTAGGATTGGTAATAAATATCACCACCATTGGCTATGCCCATAAAGAGGAAATCGTTTATAGAAAAGGGGCCCAACCTAACGATCTTCTCGTAGTTAGCGGTGATTTAGGCGGCGCCTATTTTGGATTGCAGGTTTTGGAACGCGAAAATTCCGTATTTAAGGTTAATCCTAATCTCCAACCCGATTTATCAAGCTATACCTACATTCTGGAAAGACAACTAAAACCCGAAGCACGTACAGAAATCAAATCCCTACTTAAAGAAATGGATATACATCCTACTTCTATGATTGATATATCTGACGGATTGGCTTCAGAAATCATCCATCTTTCACAACAAAGCAAGGTAGGTTTTTCCATTTATGAAGAAAAAATCCCCATGGACAGCCAAGTGATCACTACAGCAGAAGAATTTGGTATTAATCCTGTAACCGGTGTTTTAAACGGCGGCGAAGATTACGAAATTTTATTTACCATACCTATCGAAGATCATGATAAAATCAAACATAACCCTAATTTCACCATCATTGGGCATGCAACTGAAAATCAAGAAAATGTACTTATAACCAAAGGCAATACCCAACGCATTCCTTTAAACGCACAAGGTTGGGATGCCCATTTCTCGAAAAGCAAACAAGCTCCCGAATAATTTAATTATACACAAAAATTTGCAGTGATACTAAAACTAGTCGTATATTTGCAAACTTAATATTAATGGGGACGGGATCCCGAAACAAAAAAATATGGCAGTAAAAATTAGATTACAAAGACACGGTAAAAAAGGAAAACCGGTTTTCCACATTGTTGTGGCAGATTCACGAGCAAAAAGAGATGGTAAAAACATCGAAAAATTAGGAATTTATGTTCCTACTACCAATCCGGCAACTATCGAACTAAATGTTGACAGAGCCGTTAGTTGGTTAGAAAAAGGAGCTTTACCTACAGACACAGCAAAATCTATCCTTTCATACAAAGGAGCTTTATTGAAAAAGCACCTAAACGGGGGAGTAAAAAAAGGAGCTTTCTCCGCTGAAGAGGCAGAGAAAAAATTCCAAGCTTGGTTGGAAGAAAAAGAAAAAGCCATTCAAGCAAAAAAAGACAAATTAGCATCTTCCAAACAACAAGCGAAGAAAGAAAGGCTTGAAGCGGAAAGAAAAGTAAACGAAAGCCGTATTGCTGCACAACAAAAAGCAGAAGAAGCGGAAGCCAATGATGCCGAAGAAGTAGTAGAAGCTATTATCGCAGAAGATGAAGCAGCTACAGACGCCCAGGCAGAAACAAAAGAAGAACCAAAAGCTTAATATAGATTCATGCGATTAGAAGATTGTTACTATCTAGGCACAATCACTAAACCTCATGGTCTAAAGGGTCATCTGATAGTTAAAATTGACACCGATGAACCTGAAGCTTACCATAATTTGGAATCGGTATTTATTAATATCAATGAAATGCCGGTTCCTTTTTTCCTAAATGAATGTCAACTTTATACTAAAGATTCACTTCGCGTAAAATTTGAAGATTCATCTATCAATTTACAAGACTTAATAGGAACCGAGCTGTATCTTCCTTTAGATACCTTACCTGAATTGAAAGGAAAGCAATTTTATTATCACGAGGTCATAAATTTTTCTTTAGTAGATGAAAATCTGCAAAAGATAGGTGAAATCGTGGAAATAAATGACAACAGCGCACAAGCTCTTTTTGTCATCAAACTAGCGAACAATAAATTTATTTACATTCCCGTTATAAATGATTGGATTATTGAAGTAAATAAAATTGACCAATACATTTCAATGACTTTACCCGAAGGTATTTTGGATTTGTAATTAATTGGAAGATTATTTTTGAAAATACCCTTTTCTAAGTAGTTTCAAAAATGAGATTTGAATTTAATTTATTTAAAAGTTAGTATATTTTTTAGTCACTAATACTCATAAAATGGAATATTTAGATTTTGAATTGCCTATAAAAGAATTG
>CALYRA010000209.1 GCA_945292135.1 uncultured Dysgonomonas sp. | reverse complement strand
TCAGGTATCTTTCAGATAAAAAGTCAATCAAAGAACAACGAAATTTAGAAAATCTTTAAAAATGACTAAATCGTGGTACATTGAAAAACCCATTAAATGTACCACTAAATAGACTTTTATTCGTTGATTTACAATATTTTGCATAAGTTATTTTTGAGCTCAAAATAGTAATTTTATAATAAAAAAATCATTATTATGAGTACAGAAAGAACATCTTTTAGTGTATTGTTTTTCATAAAGAAAACAAGGTTGTTAAAGAATGGAGAAGCACCTATACGGATGCGCATATCCGTTAATCGGCAGATTGTCGATATCGTCATTAAACGTAGTGTTCCTGCAGAACATTGGAATCAGGCAAAAGAATGTTCTAACGCGAGAGGCAAAGTTGCATTGGAATTAAGCCATTATCTGGAAAGTGTAAGGGCGAAGATAATGCAAATCCATCGCGAAATGGAAATAGATGGCAAAACGATTACTGCCAAAGCTATTAGGGACAGATATTACGAAAATGATGAAGACCATAAGACATTAGTCGAAGTATATGCAGAGCACAACGAGAAATGTAGGGCGTTAATCGGAAAAGATTATACAGAATCTACCGTTGGTAAATTCGATGGCTCATTGGCATGCCTGAAAGAATATATCAAATATCAATACAAACAGGACGATATTTATTTGTCTGAAGTAAATACTCAGTTTGTACAGAATTTCGAATTTTATCTGAAAACTAAACGAAACCTGCAAAACAACTCGGCTATTAAACATCTTAAAAGCCTGAAAAAAGTTATCCGTATAGCATTGGCTAACGAATGGATAAAGAAAGACCCTTTTATTGGTATTCAGTTTAAGCATGAGGAAACTTGTCTTGATTTTCTATCGCAAGAAGAGTTGCAAATTTTAATGGAGAAAGATTTCGCTATTCCCCGTTTAGATATGATACGTGATGTATTTGTGTTTTGCTGTATGACAGGTTTGGCATTTATTGATGTTAAGCAACTTACAAGCGAACATATATTTAAAGATAACAACGATAATCTATGGATTAGAAAAAGCAGGCAGAAAACAAACAATATGTGTAATATACCATTATTAGAGCCTGCAATCCAATTAATTGAGAAATATAAGAATTATCCTAAATGTAAAAGAATAATGTTTTGCTACCTGTTATCAGTAATCAGCGCATGAACGCATACCTGAAAGAAATCGCCGACCTGTGCGGAATAAATAAAAAGCTGACAACTCATGTTGCCCGACATACCTGTGCAACAGTTGTACTTTTAGCAAATGAAGTATCTATCGAAAATGTTGCTAAAATACTCGGACATTCCAATACAAAAATGTCACATCATTACGCAAAAGTATTGGATAGTTCTATTATGCGTGATATGGAAAAAGTAAGAGTAAATTTCAAAATCTAATATTATGGAATTACAAATTATTCAGAATAAAATATTTGAAATCAGAGGTCAACGTGTAATGTTAGATTTTCATCTTGCAGAACTTTATCATGTTGAAACAAGAGTGTTGAAACAGGCAGTCAGACGAAATATAGAACGTTTTCCTGATGATTTTATGTTTGAATTGACAAAAGAAGAGTCTAATAAGTAGATAAACATAGGGGTATCACAATCTGTGATATCCCCCGATTACAACATTGGGATAACAAAGATTTTTGCTTTTACCGAGCAGGGAGTTGCTATGTTATCATCTGTTTTACGAAGCAAAATAGCTATTGAGATTAATATATCCATTATGAGAGCATTTGTACTGATGCGAAAAATGATAACAGAATATGAAGATTTAAGGCAACGAATTGAGCAATTAGAAGTAGAAACCAATATGCAGTATAACGACATCTATTAGGCTTTGACTGAATTGGCTAGTAAAAAGGAATCGGAAGAGAAACCACATAAACCTGTCGGATATGTAAAACCTAAAAACAATTAATACCATGACAACAATAGAAAGAGGAAAATTCAGCATAGAAACAGACGAAAAAAATAACCATCGTATTATTTTTGAACCAGCAAACGGAACAGTCTGGATAATTAGCTCAACTTTTCGGTGTATATATCCAAACCATTACTGCGCATCTGGATGCAGTATATAAAACCAAAGCGTTCCGAGCAGAAGAAACAAGCAAATATGATTTTGTAGAGAGCGGAAGCCGTGTCCGATATGACAAAACGGACTTTAATCTGGAAATTATTATCGCTGTCGCTTTTCGTGTCGATTCGTGGCAGGCAAAACTGATTCGAGAGTGGTTTATACAAATGCTGTTCAGGGGTAATTCGATCGTCAGTTATCCGCTACCTGATGATAAACAGAATTTTGAGATGAATTAATGAGAAAATAGCCTATTCGTAAACAAATAGGCCATTTTTGAATCTATCAAAGTTCATTATATAGGATTTAGATTTCATTCAATAAGCCAATTTACATGCTTGACAAAGGTATCGGGATATAAATAAGGTGCTTCAATATGTTTCCCTTCATAATTCCAGAATGTTTTGGAACAGGATATATTATCATAAACTTCTTTAGCTTGGCTTATCGGTATAATGTCGGTATCTGAATGGATAAATAGAACTTTTATATCTTTAATCTGCTTAGCATTTTCTTTTGCAGAATATGGAGAAACGACATATTTTCTGATTTCTTCCTGATATTCCTTCGGCGATGTAGCAAGTGCTATGTCTGTAAAGGAAGACATTGTCCCATCAAGAATAAGACCAACTATTTTATAATTATAGTCTTTTGCCATAAGGGTAGCTACTTGTGTACCAATAGATGCGCCATATATAATTATTTTAGTGTTTTTGACATCATCTCTTGTTATTAAACTATCCATAAAAATTGTTGCATCATGAGCTATATTTATATGAGTAGGTAATCCTATTGATTTTCCATATCCCCGATAGTCCATCATACAAACCTGATAACCTTCTTTAATAAGAGGTTTGAATAACTTAACCCATTTTGAAATATTTCCCCCATTTCCATGAAAATATATTATTGTGGCTTTAACAGGCTTTGTCGGATGTACTATGACCGAATGAATAGTATCGCCATCGACATAAAAGAATAAATCTTCATAATTAATAGAATCTATCGGAATTATTTCTTTGTCAGGATGATAAAATTTACTATCCATCTGAGCATATACTCCCCCGACAATCAAAAACATAATTAGAGTAAAAAATAGTTTCTTCATTTCGTTCATATTTAAAATTATGCTCCAAAAATATTGTATAAGAACCTTATAATAAACAAAATGGGATATTCAGGCCTAATTGGGATAAAATGCAAGGAAAGTGAAAGTAATTATCAACCTGTAAAATTTTCTCGAAAAGATTTGCTATATGATCTCGATACAGGTATAAGGTTTTTTGCGAGATTAAGTGTCAACAGATACCCTTGAGAATTACCTTCAACCTTAATAATAAAATGTGTATTGACCATGAATGCGCGATGACAACGAATAATAAAAGGATAGGGTAATAAATTTTCCTCTATTTGAGATAATGTTGATCTTACTTTTTTAAAATAAACCTTATTATGCGATATATAAAATATGCTGCAATAATTTTTTATTGATTCGATATATAAAATCTCATTTATATTTAATTCGGCAGAATCTTTAGTTGTTCCACCGAAACTGATTATTTGAGTGTCTACCTTTAAATCAGGTTTAATTGTGTCTTGAAGGGATAAAAGCTGTTTATTTAATATTGAAGCCTCTTGTAGATTTCTCTTTAGAATTGTATTTTGAGTATAAATTGTTATTATTATAGCAGGGACAATACCAACCAAGAATGTACTTATAATATAGGAGAAAAATAGTGATATACTGTAATGTCCTGAAATAAACCAACCATAAAAAAAATTTCCTATTCCAATAAATAATAGGATAATCATGGTTTGTAATAGTTGCTTACCGATAGTCCAGTGATTTTCTGAATAAAAATCTTTAAATATCAGTGGAGGAACAATTTGGAGTAATAATGTTACTATCCCTGTAACAAGTGCGAAACCTAAAATAATAAAAATCCACAATTCGCCTTTTTTAAGCATTGTCAT
>CALYRA010000208.1 GCA_945292135.1 uncultured Dysgonomonas sp. | reverse complement strand
TGGAGAAGATAAAGTTCCGGGGGATTTTATAGGAAAGTGGATTATGTACTTTAAGCACATTGACACTATAAATTGGTGGAATGCGGGTATTAGTATTCTAAGTATTTTTATTATAGTGATTACGCCTCGAATATTAAAAAATATACCGGGATCTTTAGTTGCTATCGTTTTAATTACCTTATTAGTTTATTTTCTAAAAACGTATTTTGGAATAGATAGTATTTCCACAATTGGATACCGTTTTAATATAAATGATCAATTACCACAAGAGCAAGTTCCTAGCATAACGCTGAAAACAATAATAAATTTGTTTCCGATAGCTTTTACCATAGCATTATTATGCGCTATCGAATCGTTATTATCCGCTACAGTCGCTGATGGTGTAATCGGTGGAGAGAAACATAATTCAAACACTGAACTAATAGCACAAGGTATAGCCAATATAGTAACTCCGTTTTTTGGCGGTATTCCTGCCACAGGAGCGATAGCACGTACAATGACAAATATCAATAATGGTGGACGAACACCTATCGCAGGTATGGTACACGCAATAGTTTTATTGATAATACTATTGGTTTTGATGCCTTTAGCCAAATATATACCTATGGCCTGCCTTGCAGGAGTATTAGTCATTGTTGCATACAATATGAGTGAATGGAGAACGTTTAAAGCACAATTGAAAAATTCGAAATCCGACATTGCAGTACTTCTAATAACATTTTTCCTTACAGTTATATTTGATTTGACAATAGCCATAGAAGTTGGAATGTTGTTGGCTGTGGTTTTATTTATGAAACGGATAAATGATATAACCCAAGTTTCTGTTATCAAAAATAAACTTGATTTGAGTAGAGAAGCTGAATTTGTACATGATGACGAAAAATTGGACTTACCTGAAAATGTAGAAGTATATGAAATCGATGGACCTTTCTTCTTTGGTATTGCCAATAAATTTGAAGAAAGCATGCGTATAATAGGAGATAAAGCTAAGGTTCGCATAATACGAATGCGAAAAGTGCCCTTTATGGATTCGACCGGTTCGCATAATCTCGAAAGTCTATGTGAAAAATCAAAAAAAGATGATATACAGGTTATTTTATCGGGAGTAAATCCTTCCGTTCATAAAGTAATTGAAAATTCTAAAATACCTAAAATGATAGGAGAAGAAAATATATGCGAACATATCAGTATAGCTTTGGATAAAGCGAAAGAATATTTAAGTCAAAATGAGGAGAAAACTATACAATAATTGTGTAAATTTGATTTTCTAATTTCATAAATTAAAAAAATGCCAACATTAGAAAAAGCTATCAATGAATTATCAGGAAAGGGTTATTTAGATATCGAAATACCTGAAGGGATTAATCTTATAGAGGAAATTAACCGTTTAAGAAAAGATAAGAATGCGGTAATTCTTGCGCATTATTACCAAAAAGGTGAGATACAAGATATAGCTGATTTTTTGGGAGATAGTTTGCAATTAGCTCGAGCGGCGGAAAAAACAAATGCTGATCTCATTGTCTTTTGTGGTGTTCATTTTATGGCTGAAACAGCAAAAATTTTAAATTCTGACAAGAAAGTTGTTTTACCGGATTTGCTCGCAGGATGCTCCTTAGCTGATTCCTGTTCGGGTGCAGGCATTCGCGAAATGAGAAAGAAACACCCCAATGCGATAGTAGTAAGCTATATAAATTGTGATTCGACCGTGAAAGCTGAAAGCGATATTATAGTGACGTCTTCAAATGCAGAACATATCATTCGATCTTTGCCAAAGGAACAGGAGATAATATTCGCTCCCGATAAAAATTTAGGTCGTTATATCAGTCAAATAACAGAACGAAATATGATTCTGTGGGATGGTTCATGTTATGTACATGAAGCATTTTCACTGGAAAAAATTGGACAACAAATGTTGGACAACCCAAACGCAAAATTAATAGCTCATCCGGAAGAGCAAAAGCCTGTACTCAAAATGGCTCATTTCGTTGGTTCTAAAGCGCGATTGATGGATTAAGTAATAGAAGATGAAAATGAGGAATATATTGTTGCTACCGAAGAAGGTATTTTATACGAAATGATGAAAAAAGCGCCTAACAAAAAACTTATTCCTGCTTTAGTAGAAGATAAAAATTGTAATTGTGGAGAGTGCCATTTTATGAAACTTACCACAATACAAAAGTTATATTTATGTATGAAGTACGAATTACCCGAAATTAAACTTGATGAAGATATAAGATTGATGGCGTTGAAACCAATCAATAAAATGCTTGAACTATCTCAAAAAATAAAATAAATGATATATACAGATGTTTTAGTAATTGGTTCCGGTATTTCAGGGCTTTGCTATGCACTTAAAGTAGCAAAAAAAAATCCGGACATCCGTATTACGATAATTACAAAATCTGATGATGAAGAGTCCAATACCAAATATGCTCAAGGAGGTGTAGCAGTAGTAACAAATTTAAAGAAAGACAGTTTTGAAAAACATATTGAAGATACCTTGCGCGCAGGAGACGGTTTATGTAATAGAGAAACTGTAGAAGTAGTTATAAAAGAAGGACCCGAGCGTATCAAAGAAATTGTAGAATGGGGGGCTAAATTCGACAAGGATGAAAAAGAATCATATGATTTAGGGCGTGAAGGCGGACATACTGAAAATCGTGTTGTGCATTTTAAAGATATAACAGGCGCTGAAATAGAAAGAGCATTATTAACAGAAATGCATAGACTTAGTAATGTAGAATTACTAAATCATCACTATGCAATAGATTTAATCACTGAACATCATATTCCGGATGAACTTTTTGATAAAAATAATCTAAACTGTTATGGAGCTTATGTATTGGATATAAAAGATCAAAAAATCAAAAAGATATCGGCTAAAATAACATTAATGGCTACCGGTGGATGTGGACATGTATATAAAAATACAACAAATCCAACAATAGCGACCGGAGACGGTATCGCTCTAGCATGTCGCGCTAAAGCTAAAATCAGCAGCATGCAATTTATTCAATTCCATCCTACTGCATTTTATAGCAACCGTGCGGGACAGCTTCCGCTGATATCTGAGGCTGTTCGTGGTTTTGGAGCGAAACTCCGTACTGCGTCAGGCGAACCATTCATGTATAAATATGATGACCGTGAAGAACTCGCTTCCAGAGATATTGTAGCTCGCGCTATCGACAGCGAAATGAAATTGAGAGGAGATGATTATGTATGTTTGGATTGCCGCCATCTGGATCATGAAAAATTTTTAGCACATTTCCCCAATATTTATAAACAATGTAAGGATGAAGGATTAGACATGTTTACTGATCTTATTCCGGTTGTGCCTGCCAGTCATTATTTATGCGGTGGTATTGATGTTGATCTATATGGGCAAAGTACTATCAAGAATATGTTTGCCGTAGGCGAATGTTCCAATACGGGATTGCACGGGGCAAACCGACTTGCATCCAATTCTCTGCTTGAAGCTTTGGTTTTCGCTCACCGCGCGGCGTTAAGAACAACGGAAAAGTTGAATGAAAATGATTTCAATTACAATAACTTACATAAAATACCCGAATGGAAACATGATGCTTTAACTGCCAACGACGAAATGGCATTATTAAATATCCGGAAAGATATACAATTATTAATGAGTGATTTAGTAGGTATTGTCAGAAGTAATAAACAACTACAATTAGCAAAACAAAAACTGGAAGAAATATATAAATCGGTAAATGAAATATATAAACTTTCCTTATTGACTCCTCAATTGTCAGAAGTTCGTAATTTGACAAGTATAGCTTGGTTAATAATTAATCAAAGTATTGAACAAAAAGAAAATAGAGGAGCTTTTTATAATAAAGATTTAAAGAAAAAAAATGGATAGACCATCATACGTTACAGATAAAAGATTATATCACTTTATCAGAGAAGCTCTTAATGAAGATGTCGGAGATGGAGATCATTCAACATTAGGAAGTGTTCCGGCAGATCTTAAACACAAAGCTCGTCTACTGATAAAGGAGGATTGTATTTTAGCAGGTGTTGATTTAGCCTTGGAAATATTTCATTTTTATGATAAGGAATTAGA
>CALYRA010000207.1 GCA_945292135.1 uncultured Dysgonomonas sp. | reverse complement strand
AAAAATAATAAATAAAAAAATTTAACCTTGTTTTATAATTTCACCGATTCATAAACAACGCGGTTAATTTTAAACAAACACGACTCCAAATTGTCCTGAAGCAATACCTTGTATTTTTTCATCGGAATATATGCGATACAAATCTCCTATTTTCTGAATTTTACCTTTTGTAAAATCCGGCGTATGCCGTATCTTGAACGTTATATCTTTGAATCCTTCAAAGTCACCCCAAATATCTTCTGTTATAAAAGAAAAACCGGTTAGATTTACAATATCACCATACTGTGTTTCCGGATCATAACCATTAGACACATAAACGATGTTACGATTTATATCCTTTTTTATTACGTGCCAAGGACCACCACTCAAACCTAAGCCCTTGCGTTGTCCGATTGTATGAAACCAATATCCTTTATGCTTACCTAAAATATTACCTGTCTCAAACTCTACTATTTGACCCTCTCTATCTCCAAGATATCGACGAATAAAATCATTATAATCTATCTTACCCAAAAAGCAAATACCTTGACTATCTTTACGCATAGCTGATGGCAAACCTTGTTCGGCTGCAATTGCTCTTACTTCACTTTTAAGAAGACCGCCGATAGGAAACATTAATTTAGAAACTTGTAAAAAGTTTATTTGACCCAAAAAATAGGTTTGGTCTTTGACATGATCCGCCGCAGTCGAAAGCCATGTTTTATTATTTAAAACTGTAGTTGTAGCATAATGACCTGTCGCAATTTTGTCAAATTCATGTCCCCATTTTTGTTCGAAACATCCGAATTTTATCATTTTATTACACATCATATCCGGATTAGGAGTCAAACCTCTTTTAACAGCTTCAATCGTATAACTAACTACATTTTCCCAATATTCTTCATGTAAGGATACAACCTCCATTTTACAACCATATTTTTTTGCAATATAAGTTGTTATTTCAATGTCTTCCTCGGCCGGGCAATCAATGTATCCATCTTTGTCTTCCATGCCGATACGTATATAAAATATAGTAGGATCATAGCCTTGCTCTTTCAGTTGATGCACAACAACAGAACTATCCACTCCTCCCGAAACAAGTGCCGCAATTTTCATGTTACAATTTATACTTCTTTTATTTATAATCCTCTTATTGAGGACGCTTATTACGAAAAACCTTTTTAATAAAACCGGGTCCGATTCCGATTCCTAAACGTACAAAAAATTGTCCTTCATTTTCAAAAGTATTGTAGTCATAACCGGCTTTCATATATATCACTCCATAATCTAAATACAAATTAGGAGTTAATATAATACCATCATTACCGTGATTAAAGTTAAAATTATATCCTGCGTCAACTCCCAACATCACAGTGAAAGGGGTATCTTCAAAAATTTGCTTTGTAGTAGTCATAAATGACATTGGCTTTATATTTAAGCCTGAAACTGTTGAACTTCCCGATAAATAATCAATGCCTCCACAAAATAACCAGTTGATATTATCATCATAACTATTAAGATTGCTCAAATAAGGAAAAGCACCGGAGACATTAAACTGGAACTTATGTCCACCATCATACTTAGATAGTTGACTTGAGATACCCAAAATTTGCCCAACACATGTTAAAGGTACCAATAGTAAAATAAAAATAAGATATTTCATATTTACCAAACTTTAGTTTCTGCATAATTTTTTATAACTCCCATTCCAAAACAAAATCCTGCCCGAACAAAAAATTGTCTTTCTCCGCCCGTTACATTGAAATCATAACCTGTTTTTACAAAAAAATATTTATAATCGATATAAAGATTAGGAGTAATTACGATTCCATCCTTACCATGGCGGAAATTGAACAGGTAACCGGCATCACAACTTAACAATACAGTATATTTGGTACTGTTAAAGAATGACTCATTAAAAAACGTCGTTACTGAAACAGGTTTTATATTTAAACCCGATACGGGAGAACTTCCTCCTGTATAATCTATTCCTGCTGAAATATACGAGTTTAAACTATTTTTTTTATGTATATAGGGAAATGAAGCGTTCGCTACGAATTGTATTGCATTACCTTTTCCTTTGGCATCCGCATATTGCGATCCAATTCCTAAAAATTGAGCGAAGCTTGTTATCGAAGCCGATAATAATATAAAAATAAGTACAATTTTTTTCATTAAAATCAAATTACCCCATTAGAGTACAAAAGTAATGTTTATTTTTTATATAGAATCTATGGTTTAATTTTAGTCTTTTCAGCTTCCATATCAGCTTTAGACTTACTGGTAGTTACCAGATAAACTCCACCAAATATAAAAATCGCAGCAATAAATCTTTCAAACGTAAATTTTTCGCCCATAGCCACAACAGCCACTATAGTTGCTATTAATGGTTGTAAATTATTATACATTGAAATAGTTGTAGGTTGTATTCTCCTTTGAGCTAAGGGAATCATCATATATGTCAGGAATGTAGCACCAAATAAGGTAAAACCAATAAGTAAAAACGGTATAATATCTTTTTGATGAAACAAGGGCGCCTGAATCATGTCTTTTCCAAAGATAGGAAGAGTTGCCAAAGATGCAAACAAAAACATCCACTTCATCATGGTTATGGTTGAATATTTCTGAGATAATGGGCGAGTTATAACAAGATAAAATGCGTAAAAAAATTGAGCTGTCATAACAGACAAATTTCCTATCAGGCTGCCACCATGAGAAAGATTAGCCTGTTGAGCCGTATATACAAGAATAATAGCTCCGCATCCTCCAACAATAACTCCTCCGACCTTTTTGAAGGTTATTGGTTCTTTTAAAATAATAGCAGCTATAATCATAGCAAACAGAGGACCACTGGTTGTTATGATAGAAGCGTCAACCGATGAAGTTTGCTTCAAACCATAGGCAAAGCAACCTTGGTTGAGTACCATTCCACAAATACCGCCCAATAACAGAATAAGCAGATCTTTCTTTGCAACTTTTTCTCGTAAAGTAAATAATGAAGTCACCCAAAAAGCTATCGCAGCAAAAGTCATACGCGATGCGGTCATACCAAAAGGACTTATCAATCCTTCTGAATACAGATACTTATTTATAGGAATATTAAGCCCAAATATTGTCATTGTCAACAGCATGATAAGATTTCCCTGCTGTTTTTGCGTTAATACCATTTTGCATCTTAAATTTTACTTTTGCAATTTATTGATTTGTTTATCTTGCCATTTAGAGAAGAATATAATCATACAAATAGCGCCGATCATAGCCATAAACATATCTGATTGGGTATCCCATTCATAACCTTGAGTTCCCAGAAAATCATCGGCAGATCCTTTAAATACTAATGCTGTCCACCATTCGATAAGCTCGTAAAATAAACTTATAGCCATTGAAATACAAATTACAAAAAGCGGAATCCATTTTCGTTTTTTAACAACATCCAATCGTATTATCAATTCTCTGGAAATAAATGCCGGAACAAAGCCTTGACAAAAATGACCTAATTTATCATAATTGTTTCTTGTCTGTTCAAATGTTTCTTTAATCCAATCAAATAATGGTACTCTGGAATACGAATAATGCGCGCCTATCAACAAGACTACAAGTTCTACTAAGATAAAGAAATATGTAATATCAGTAAATTTAAATCTCTTAAAGGTCGCAATCAAGATGATTACGCCAACGAGACAAATTCCAGCTTCGAGAAACCATAAGGTAGTTTCATATGCGCCCAGCCCTGACCATATTGCCAAAACTATAAAAACCGTTAAACCTATCCAATATTTTAAATTTTCCATATCGTTATATTATTTATAAGAATTGTATGTCATGACTTCGTTTATAGGTTTCCTTTTCTTAGTCCTGAGAGGTTGAGCGGGATAACCCAGAATAATATCTAATACAATACGCCTATTGTCCGGTACATTCAATAATTTTTTTATTTTTTTTTCGGCAAACCAACCTAAAATGCAAGTCCCTAAACCTTCTGTTTCGGCAGCAAGACATATTTGAGCAGTAGCGATACCGATATCTAAAAAAGCGAAATGCTTATCTTTCACGATTCCACCTATACCCGAAGAAATATTCACTTTTTCCTCAACTACAATTATATG
>CALYRA010000206.1 GCA_945292135.1 uncultured Dysgonomonas sp. | reverse complement strand
GGAGCATCCGCAATCGCTTGTACAAAACTATATATGACGCTTGGCATAAAAAAGGAAAATATTATTATGTGCGATAGCAAAGGTGTTGTCTCGACTAAACGTACAAACTTGAATGAGACAAAAAAGGAATTTGCGAAAGATACCGAATTAACTACACTTGAAGAAGCAATGAAAGGATCGGATGTATTTTTAGGCTTGTCGAAAGCGGATGTACTGACGCAAGATATGATACGCTCGATGAATAGTAATCCTATTGTTTTCGCTTTAGCGAATCCTAATCCGGAGATAACCTACGAACAAGCTATCGCTTCCCGTGACGATATTATTTTCGCAACAGGACGTTCAGACTACCCAAACCAAGTTAATAATGTTTTGGGATTTCCATATATTTTCCGAGGGGCACTTGATGTACAGGCAACGACCATTAACGAGGAAATGAAACTCGCTGCTGTACGGGCATTGGCTGATTTAGCTAAAGAACCGGTTTTAGACGTTATCAATACTGCTTACGATTTGAAACGATTATCATTTGGTCGCGATTACATAATACCGAAGCCCCTCGATCCAAGGTTATTAACCGAAGTTTCAAAAGCTGTAGCAAAAGCAGCCATAAAGAGTGGCGTAGCCCGAAAAACGATTGATAACTGGGATGAATATACTAATCATCTTGACGAAATGATGGGTTATGGAAATCAGCTTATCAATAGATTACATAATCTGGCAAAGACGAATCCGAAACAGATTGTATTCTGTGAAGGAAACCATATTAATATGATAAAAGCAGCGATTATATCCAAAAAAGAGGGTATATGCAATCCTATTCTATTAGGAAGTGAGGAACGCATAAAAACAATTGCCAAAGAAAATGGATTGAGCCTAAAAGGTATTCAAATATTGGATCATCGCGGTATAAAAGAGGATAAGCGACGTACACATTACGCACAAGTATTAAGCGCTAAGAAATGTAGGGAAGGCTTTACGTTCCAAGACGCATTCGAAAAGTTGAATGATCGTAATTATTTTGGAATGATGATGGTTGATACAGGTGATGCGGATGCGCTAATAACTGGCGTATACAGTCATTATCAGGAATTTGCTAAAATTGCAATCGAAGTTATAGGATTACAGCCCAAATATGAACATTTTGCTGCAATGCATATCATTCAAACCAAAAAGGGACCATTCTTTATGGCTGACACGCTTATAAACCGCTGGCCTGAAGGAAAAACTTTAGTCGAAATCGCGAAACTTACCTATGACGCAGTCAAATTCTTCAATGTTGAACCCGTAATGGCTATGTTATCATTTTCAAATTTTGGCACCGAAAGCGATGGAAGTCCTAAAGATATATCTGACGCTATCAAATATTTACATATCAATCATCCCGAAATATGTATTGACGGAGAAATGCAGATAAATTTCGCATTAGATAAAAAATTAAGAGACAAAACATTCCCTTTTAATAAGATTAAAGGAAAAGATGTCAATACTTTTATTTTTCCCAATTTAAGTTCTGCCAATATTTCCAGTAAAATGTTGATGGAAATGGGTATTGCGGGAGATAGCATAGGTCCAATTCAAATTGGACTAAGGAAGGCTGTCCATTTTACCGATATGGAAAGTTCTGTTCGGGACATCATTAATCTTACAATCGTTGCCGCTATTGACGCTATAGTACACGGCAATAATTTAAGGCAGGAACTTTAAATGCTGATTCAAAAAAAAAGAGGCGATTTCATCAATTTATCGTCTCTTTTTTTATTTGCGCGCATAATTCTTCGATCGGATCATTTTTAGGGTAAAGGGAATCATAAGGTATTTGATGAAATCCTTCTCCCCAAAATGATTTATCATTTGGAATTTCAAATTTGGCAATCAACCTATTATTGAAATCTAATTCAGATTTAATGTCATATTTAGTTATTATAGCGTCCGTTCCGGCAAGATAACCTTCTTGAAAATATGGTCTCAACGCTTTTGGCGGACATATACTTAATAATCGAATATTAATGATATCTTGTTCAGAGTTTATACTTATACGATTTGTCAGATAAGGTAACCCAAATACAAATACATAAGCTTCATTGTTGCTATTGTTCAGCATAGCAAATGAACAGGCGACCCTAAGCGAATGTGTAAAATCAAGATAAGGAGTCGGACAGACTTCATAATGTTGCAATATACTCCATTGAATAGCCTTCCGTTTACAGACTTCTTTAAAACCTTCTACCCTATCACGTTCGAACAAGTCACAAAGTTTTTTCCCTGCTTCTTTAAGAATGGTAAATCTTCTGTTTATTTCCTGCTGAGAAACATAATCGCCTCTATAAATAGTTGGGTAAAACGAGGAAGCTCCGGCTTTATTCTTATAATCTGAATTTTGACCTCTATAAAATAATAAATGATCTTTGTTTTTAAAAGCCAACCCTGCTGTTATCTCAACTAAACTACGAAATGAAGATATTTTATACGCATCCACTGCGGCTATTTTGATATCGTGCGGATTCCCAAAATAATTAAATAATTCTGTAGTCAATTCGGGTCTTATACTTCTCATCGTTTCAAATTTCTATTTCCGCCCAAAATCGGCGGGTATCTCTCCCCACTTATCAGTTTCCCATTTCAAAATTTTATTCGTGTATGTGTTTTCTCTAAGCCATTTTTCAGCGCGTTCTATCATATAGAACAACGCTTCATTTTCAGGAACGCGATCCAATTTTGTTTTACATTTTTTTTCTTTAACCCATTTGATTGCGTTTTTACTGTCTGAATAAATAGGAATATTAAAATTTTTCCGCTTCAATAATGCCAGTCCATGTACAATCGCCAGAAACTCGCCTATATTGTTTGTCCCATATTCATACGTACCTTGCCGAAATACTTCTTCTCCTGTTTTGACATAAACTCCTCGATATTCCAATTCTCCGGGATTTCCACTACATGCTGCATCTACAGCTAAGCTATCTTTAATAATCTCCGGTATGACATTTATTGAAATGGATGACTTCTTTTGAGCGTTTTTTCCAACATAATTCCAAGGATTATCATTAAAAGCCTTCTCCGCCTGTTCTAAAATTGGAAACGATTTGTATATTGCGCCTTCGTACCCCTCTACTTGTTTTCTACATTCATCCCAAGTTTTGTATATTCCTGGAACTACCCCATTCCAGACTACATAAAAATTCTTTTTAGCCACTACTTTTTAGTTTAGTAAAACAAATATACATAGATTAAATTTTAATCTTTCATATAGTATAATTCTTTTTTATATCGGAATGTTACGTTTTTTTTATTTCCACACTATTGTCCTAATCAATATAATATAAAAAAATATAATTTTTAACTATTAAAAATTGTTATATTCAACACAATATTTATAATTTTAAACTTTAATTTCAATAGAATAATAACAAAAGTAAATTTTAAAAGTGCTCAAACGGGATTCAACAATACAGTTTATACTATGAAACAATATCTTAAATGATATTGACAGACATGTGACTTTATCAGGGGTAGCTTATTATATTATCAATTTCTACGATAATTAAACGATTTGTTTTTTAAATCTTCTTGACAAAAATATGAGAACAAAACATATTATATTTGCCATTATTCTTCCAATATTCATTTTTTCATCATGTTCTGAGGACGATAATTTCAACAGAAATGATTATCAGGTAATAGCAAGATTTACGTCTTCAATAAGTGGCGAAATAAAAGTATCTAAAACTAAAGCTTCCGGTTCGGCTTGGGATATAAATGACAAAATAGGTATTTACGCAAAAAAAAGCGGGTTAAACCTCACGGGAAATGTAATTAATTCATACGAAAATGTAAAATATGTAACTGCAGGTGGAAACGGCAATTTTTTACCGGATGCCGGAAGTTCATCTTTCAATTATCCCTTAGATGGGAGCGCTGTTGATTTTATTGCTTATTATCCATACCAACCAACTTTGAATAATTTTATATATAAAGTAAATCTTACAGACCAGACATCACAAGAAAAAATTGATCTACTTTATTCAAATAATGCAATCGCTCATAATTCAACGAATCCAAATCCAAGTCTATCTTTTACGCACGAATTAA
>CALYRA010000205.1 GCA_945292135.1 uncultured Dysgonomonas sp. | reverse complement strand
AGTCAAATTCTACTTCCGCTATTTTCTTTTTAATAGCCTCTATTTTTTCTTCTTGCAACACTCGTTTATATTCGATAGGAGTGACTTTGATAAACTTCTCAACTTCTATAGCCCAGTTATCAAGAATACGTTTTGCCAAAGGGCTATTTGTATAATTATAATGTCGTGTAATCAAGTCACGCAACTCACGATTATCGTAAGTATCTTCGATCAATGTCAATTCAACCATCTGCATATTACAGAAATAATCAAAATTTCCTTCTACATCATATACATATGCCAAACCTCCACTCATACCGGCAGCAAAGTTACGTCCGGTTTTTCCAAGTACAACAGTACGTCCACCGGTCATGTATTCGCAACAATGGTCGCCGGCACCTTCTACAACAGCTATTGCGCCACTGTTTCGCACGCAAAAACGTTCACCGACCCTTCCATTGATATAAACTTCCCCACCTGTTGCGCCATACAACAAAGTGTTTCCTGCTATGATATTTTCTTCGGGCGCGAATGTTGAAACTGCCGGCGGAACAATTATAACTTTTCCTCCCGAAAGTCCCTTTCCTACATAATCATTCGCGTCACCTTCAAGGCGAAATGTTACCCCATGAGCAAGGAAACCTCCAAAACTTTGTCCTGCTGCTCCTTGAAAGGTACATTGTATCGTATCGACAGGAAGACCTGCATTGCCATAACGTTTTGCAATTTCACCCGAAAGCATTGCGCCAACAGTACGATCCGTATTTTTGATAGTACGAGTCAATTCTACCGGCATAGACTTTTCAATAGCGAGCTTACATGTTTTAATTAATTCTTTATCAATTACATCATCCAATTTATGTTCTTGATCTTTTACCTTATGAATTGCATTTTCTTTAGCTTCAACAGGCATATATATTAAGCGCGATAAATCAAGTTTTTTCAATTTCTCATTTGCATCGCTTTTCACATACTTCAATAAATCTGTTCTTCCGACAATCTCATCTAAAGATTTAACTCCTAACGCAGCTAAATATTCACGTACTTCTTCGGCAAGGAATGTGAAGTAATTTATTAAATATTCACTTCGACCTATGAATTTTTTACGTAACTCTTCATTCTGTGTAGCTACACCGACAGGACATGTATTGAGGTGACATTTACGCATCATAATACATCCTAATACTATTAATGCGCTTGTTGCGAATCCATATTCTTCCGCTCCAAGCATAGCCGCCACGATAATATCATGACCTGTTTTCAACTGACCGTCAGTCTGTAAATATACCTGACCGCGAAGATTATTTAAAACTAATGTTTGTTGTACTTCCGACAATCCAATCTCAAGTGGTAGACCTGCATGTTTTATTGAGCTTGCAGGGCTTGCTCCTGTACCACCTTCACAACCGCTTATAATAATACGATCGGCTTTTGCTTTGGCTACTCCGGCAGCGATTGTACCGACCCCGCTTTCTGCTACAAGCTTCACGCTTATCTGAGCAGAAGGATTTACACTTTTGAGGTCATATATAAGTTGCGCCAAATCTTCTATCGAATAAATATCATGGTGTGGCGGAGGTGAAATCAAAGATATTCCGGGTATGGAGTGACGTGTCTGAGCGATTACTTTATCTACTTTGAAGCCGGGTAATTGACCACCTTCTCCGGGTTTAGCGCCTTGCGCTATTTTAATTTGTATTTCATCAGCATTCACCAAATATTCTGTAGTCACGCCAAAGCGTCCGGATGCAACTTGCTTGATTTTGGAACGAGCATCTGTCGCAAAACGTTCAGCCAATTCTCCACCTTCACCGGTATTACTTTTACCTCCAATCGCATTCATAGCGATAGCCATAGCTTCATGCGCTTCACGACTGATAGATCCAAAAGACATTGCTCCTGTTACAAAACGTTTTGTTATTTCCGAAACAGGTTCTACTTCTGCTATATCAATCGGCTTTTTAGCTAAATCGAAATCCAAGAAATCTCGTAAGAAAATCTTTTCTTTCTTTTTATCTATACTTTCTGTATATTCTCTAAATTTCTTGTAACTGCCTAAACGGGTCGCCATTTGAAGCTTGGATATTGTATCGGGATTCCAAGCGTGTTTTTCTCCATTACGACGCCATGCGTAGATTCCTTGATTTATCAAGCGAGGATCGTCAAATTCTTCTTCAAACGCTTCGTAATATGCTTCAAGGGTATCGCTAGCAATATCTCCTAAGTCTATACCTTCTATTTTAGAGGTAGTCCCTTTAAAATATTTATCTATTACTTTAGAACTGATACCAATTGCTTCAAATTGCTGCGCTCCATGATAACTCTTTAATGTGGAAATACCCATTTTTGATAAAGTTTTTAATAAACCTTTATTTATGGATTTCACATAATGCACCATTGCCGTATGAAAATCGAGATGTAAATCTCCATTCTTAACAATGTCTTCGATGACGGCAAGAGCCAAATACGGATTTACAGCATTTGCGCCATAACCAAACAATAGTGCAAAGTGCATAACCTCACGAGGTTCGGCAGATTCGACTATAATATTATTTGCATACGTTTGCGACGGTCTACCAAATAATGATGGACTGCCGAAACGGCTAGTAATGATGGAATCGGAGCATGTTCTTTGTCTACGCCTCTATCTGAAATCACAATATAGTTGCTTCCGTTGTCTACTGCTTTTTCTGCTTTATGACATAGTTCTTCCAAAGCTTTTTCCATCCCGTCTGCCCCTTTGGTCGGGT
Source organism: uncultured Dysgonomonas sp. (assembly GCA_945292135.1). Taxonomy (GTDB): domain Bacteria; phylum Bacteroidota; class Bacteroidia; order Bacteroidales; family Dysgonomonadaceae; genus Dysgonomonas. The sequence goes on along the minus strand of CALYRA010000205.1, from coordinate 1,379 downwards.
CAAACAGCATAGGTATTACTTCCGCTTTAAATCCTTTATATTCCAAATTAACCAACAAATCTAATTCTCTGTTAGAAAGAAATGGATTGGATAATCCGACCATTTTGCAATGTTCGGGCATAGGTTGTAAAATATTCTTATGAATTGAACCTATATATCCTGCCAAAGACATAACTAATTCTTCACGAATAGGGTCGATAGGTGGATTTGTTACTTGGGCAAACAGTTGGCGGAAGTAATTGAAAAGGCGTTGCGGCTTTTCTGAAAGAACTGCTACAGGGGTATCATTACCCATCGAAGCGGTTGGTTCTTTGCCTTCATCAGCCATTGGAGTAAGTATTTTTTCAATGTCTTCTTTATAATAGCCAAATGTTTTGAGCAGTTGCGTATAATTATCTACGCTGTATTTAATATTACGACCGGATGACACATCATCCAATGAAATACGATTTTTGTCTAACCATTTACGGTATGGATAAGCTTTAGCCAGATTTTCTTTCAATTCAGGGTCGTATTGGATTGTGCCAGTTTCGGTATCAATCATCAACATTTTGCCCGGTCTTAATCGTCCTTTTTCTTTTATTTCTGACGGTTCGAAAGGCAGTACTCCCATTTCAGACGCCACGACCATAATCCCATTGTTGGTCATCAGGTAACGTGCGGGACGTAAGCCGTTTCTGTCCAATAAACCTCCGGCGTAACGTCCATCTGTAAACAAGACTGTTGCAGGACCATCCCAAGGTTCCATCAATATACTGTGGTATTCATAAAATGCTTTTAAGTCATTTGATATCGGGTTTTTATCATTCCAAGATTCCGGAATCATCATAGCCAAAGCATGCGGCAAAGACTTGCCCGACATGACCAAAAATTCTAATACATTATCGAAAGAAGCGCTATCACTCATAGATGGCTGTATTATAGGCCATATTTCGTTAATGTTACCCAACAGATCGGATTTAAGGACGCTTTCGCGCGCTTCCATCCAAAGGCGGTTTCCTTTTATGGTATTAATTTCCCCGTTGTGAGCTACCATTCTGAATGGATGCGCCAAATCCCATGTGGGAAATGTATTGGTACTGAATCGTGAGTGTACCAATGCAATAGCGCTTGTTAAATATGGGTTTAACAGATCAGGGAAATAATGACGGAGCTGCTCTGAAGAAAGCATTCCTTTATATACGATACGTTTTGTCGAAAGACTTACAATATAGAAAGCCTTTTTGGTCGCAAGAGAAAGAACTGTTGATTGAATAATTCCTCTTTCTACCTTTTTTCGAAGTAAATATAGACGATGTTCGAGTTCTTCCGGATCCATTCCTTCATCACCGACAACAAATATTTGTTTAATAGTAGGCTCGTTAGCCAAAGCCATTTCT
>CALYRA010000204.1 GCA_945292135.1 uncultured Dysgonomonas sp. | reverse complement strand
CACTTATGACTATCGAAGGGCTTTCGGAAGGCATATTCTGGGATTTCAAATCGCAATCATTGTCTGAGGATGTTTTGAATTATTACGGTATTCCAAAAAGTTTCTTTCCCGAAATAAAACCGATATTCGGATTGCAAGGACAGGTAACGACTTCTGCCGCAAATGAACTGGGTCTAAAAGAAGGAACCCCGATCACATATAGGGCAGGCGACCAACCGAACAACGCCTTGTCGCTTAATGTATTTAATCCGGGCGAAATAGCTTCTACAGCGGGAACGTCTGGCGTTATATACGGAGTATTGGGAGAGGTGAATTATGATCCGAAATCGAGAGTAAATACATTTGCTCATGTCAACTATACCAAAGATTTGACGCGTCTGGGAGTGCTGCTGTGCATTAACGGAACAGGGATTCTAAACTCGTGGCTGAAACACAATCTGGCATTGGAAGGTCTGTCTTATGATGATATGAATAAACTGGCGTCACAGTCTACAATTGGGTCGAAAGGGATCTCTATTATACCTTTCGGTAACGGTGCTGAACGAGTCCTTGAAAATAAGAATGTGAATAGTTCGATACATGGGATCAATTTCAATATACATGACAAGAAAGATATTCTTCGCGCCGCACAGGAAGGAATCGTTTTTTCATACCAATATGGGATGGAAGTTATGAAAGAAATGGGGATGGACATTCACCTTATACGCGCAGGGTATGCCAACATGTATCTTAGCCCGCTGTTCAGCCGGACTTTGGCGGGTATAAGCGGAGCCACCATCGAATTATACAATACAGATGGATCGGTCGGAGCGGCAAAAGGGGCAGGTATAGGAGCAGGTATTTACGCATCAAACATAGAAGCTTTCGCTTCACTCAAAAAACTCTCTGTGGTTGAACCTGAAATAAATAAAGCGTCACAATATCAGGAGGCGTATGAGAGGTGGAAATCTCTTATAAGGTAGAGAGAACGGAAAATGTTTCGGGAAGATTACAAGAGAAGGTAGTATCCAAGATATTAAGATGACACATTAAGATAAAAACATCTTCATAAGCCTCTCCTAAATAAGAGAGAAAAGATTAAAGTAATAAGGAAATGAAATAAATTTAATTATCTCATCAGCATATCAGCAGATTAATTAATTAAACTGTCATTTTTTTTACAACTCTGCTGAGTATTATTGACTTAATTATTATAAACTAAAACTAACAAATAAAAAACAACAAAATTATGTCGACAAAAGAGTTCTTCCCCGGTATAGGGAAAATCAAATTCGAAGGAAAAGACAGTAAAAATCCAATGGCTTTTCATTATTATGATCCGGAAAAAGTTATTAACGGAAAGAAGATGAAAGACTGGTTGAAGTTTTCAATGGCTTGGTGGCACACGCTTTGCGCCGAAGGTGGCGACCCTTTTGGTCCCGGAACAAAGATATTCCCTTGGAATGAAGGCGCGACTTCCCTTGATAAGGCTAAAGCTAAAATGGATGCGGGATTCGAATTTATGCAGAAAATGGGAATTGAGTATTATTGTTTTCACGATGTAGATCTCATAGACGAAGCTGATACAATTGATGAATATGAAAAAAATCTGAAAGCCATAGTAGCTTATGCTAAACAAAAACAAGCCGAAACAGGTATTAAATTGTTGTGGGGAACTGCCAACGTATTTAATCACAAGCGGTATATGAACGGAGCGGCTACCAATCCTAACTTTGACGTAGTTGCACGAGCTGCCGTACAAATAAAGAACGCCATAGACGCCACTATCGAACTTGACGGGGGAAATTATGTATTCTGGGGTGGACGCGAAGGCTATATGTCAATATTGAATACTGACCAAAAACGCGAAAAAGACCACCTCGCGAAGATGCTTACTATTGCGCGTGACTATGCTCTTGCAAAGGGATTCAAAGGAACGTTCCTTATAGAGCCTAAACCTATGGAACCGACTAAACATCAATACGATTATGATGTAGAAACCGTGATCGGATTCCTGCGTCATTATAAACTCGATAAAGACTTCAAGATAAACATCGAAGTAAATCATGCCATCTTGGCGGGTCATACTTTCGAACACGAACTCGCTTGCGCCGTCGATGCCGGAATGCTGGGTTCTATCGACGCCAACCGCGGAGACTATCAAAACGGATGGGACACCGATCAATTTCCTATCGACCAATATGAACTGGTACAGGCTTTCATGCAAATTATTCGTAACGGGGGACTTGGCAACGGAGGAACAAATTTTGACGCCAAAACTCGCCGCAGTTCGACTGACCTCGAAGATATCTTCATTGCCCACATTTCAGGGATGGATGTAATGGCGCGCGCTTTGGAAAACGCCGCGTTGTTGCTCAATGAATCTCCAATATGTAAAATGGTTAAGGAACGTTACGCATCGTTCGATTCGGGTAAGGGTAAAGATTTTGAAGAAGGCAAATTAAATCTCGAAGACGTGGTGGCTTATGCCAAACAAGCCGGCGAACCTAAACAAATAAGCGGAAAACAAGAGCTTTACGAAGCTATTGTGAATATGTACACTAAATAAAACTGCTATCAGGCAAGGCTGTTGAAGCCTTGTCTGTTTTATGTACAATATCATGAAAACACTTTATCTATAATGGAAAATAAAAAAGCCAGTAAATCATATGTTGTCAGTATAACGATTATTGCCACGCTCGGAGGTTTGCTTTTCGGGTACGACACGGCTGTTATATCCGGCACAGTGGAATCGCTTCGCCATTTCTTTATCGAGCCAATGGGATTGTCACTCAACGAAGCAAACGCCATGGAAGGTTTTGTCGTGAGTAGCGCGCTTATAGGATGTATTCTGGGAGCGGCTATCGGAGGATGGCTTAGTCAACAATTGGGACGTAAAAAAGCTCTTTTCGTCTCGGCTATTCTCTTTCTTTTTGCGGCTATAGGCTCCGCATGGCCTGAGATCGGTTATCATATGCCGGATTCGAATGATCATACGTTTGTATACCATTTTGTGGCCTTCCGCATATTGGGCGGAATAGGTGTTGGGATAGCGTCAATGGTCTCGCCTATGTACATTGCAGAAATTGCTCCTCCCGAAAAACGTGGTAGTTTAGTCGCATTTAATCAATTCGCTATCATCTTCGGTATGCTTGTCGTATATTTCGTAAACTATTTCATAGCTAAACAAGGGGATACTGAATGGCTGCATCAGTTTGGGTGGCGCTGGATGTTCGCCTCACTGGCAATCCCTTCGGGATTATTCTTCATCCTGCTATTCTTTGCGCCCGAAACTCCTCGTTGGCTGGTGATGAAAGGCAAAAACGAAAAAGCTGAAAGCATCCTTACAAAACTGGTCGGAAGCAGTGCCGCCAAAAAAGAATTGGAAGAAATAGCAACAAGTTTCGGGAGCGAAGAACCATCATCTTTGAAGCCATATGTACGTTTTATGCTGACATGGTTCATCCTGTTTGCTGTCGGTATTATCATTCTTTATATCGCAAAGGTACCGAGCGCTTTTGAGATTGCAATGATTATCAGTTTTATCCTTGCGCTTTATGTTCCTATCAAATCCTATGGGTTCGTTATTATCATTACAGGAGTTTTATTATCGGCATTCCAGCAGTTTGTCGGCATAAATGTCGTATTATACTATGCTCCGGAAATATTCAAAAGTATGGGATCAGGTACTGACGGCGCCATGTTACAAACAATAATTGTTGGTATCGTCAATCTGTCCTTTACTACATTGGCAATTGTCACAGTAGATAAGTTCGGACGTAAGCCATTATTGATTATTGGGGCGTTGATCATGGCTGTCTCAATGCTGGTCTTAGGTTCATCGTTTGCAGCGAATTTACCCGGAGGGTTGAAACTGGTTTGTATGCTCACTTATACCGCAGGTTTTGCCATGTCTTGGGGTCCTGTTTGCTGGGTAATGCTCGCCGAGATTTTTCCGAATAGCGTACGTTCTGTGGTGATGTCAATAGCTGTTGCCGCTCAATGGGTATCTAATTTCCTTATATCTTGGACTTTTCCTATTATGGACAAAAACGAGACTTTAGTAACCTGCTTCAATCATGGATTTTCCTATTGGGTTTACGGAGTATTAGCTGTATTAGCGGCAGTATTTGTATGGAAA
>CALYRA010000203.1 GCA_945292135.1 uncultured Dysgonomonas sp. | reverse complement strand
CCTATATATTGCCGGTTCCGCTAAATATGTAGATTCAGGAACTCAAGCTAATAAAGTTCAAATTACACAGCTTGGTATTACTCAACTTATGGGTGATTTTATTGATTCATTATATGTAATGGATAATAATGCCTTAAATACATTATTTTCTTCAGCTTCTTATGATGTTAACACTAAAACCGGTGGTGTTATCTTATTTGCAGGTGAAAGTAAAAGACAACGAATTTACAGGCAGGTTAACGCAGGACAGAAAAATTATAGAGGATATAATTATATTAATTTCCCTATACTTCGCGTTAATCAGAAAATTAAGTCTACAGATAATCTTGAATTGAATGGGCAAGTGATGGTAGAACCAACATCAACTATATCAATTGAAGATTTGCAAATCGGTAATGGTTATAAAGGAGGGTTTGCTCTTGATGCAAGATATGTACCCGGAACGGCTTATATCCAATCTCCATTTGTATTTATAAGTGATATAAATACTGCTTCAAGAGAAACAACTTCAGCAGCTAAAGAGGCTAAATACAGAGCCTCAGACGGTTGGGCTCGCGTCGATTTAACTTTGGCAGATACAACTAAAAAAGAGACATATATACCTAATTATCATGTAGGCATGAATCAAGAGGATTTAAGCCGTCGATATTTGACCGGTTTTGCTCCTCCATTCAAAAAAATGGCTGCAGATTATATGTTTTTCCAAGTTTTGATGCAACCTAATTATCGAAATCTAAATTCAAGTAAAGGCGTTATTCTTGATCCTGATTTCAAGTTGTTGGGAGGCAAAGGTTATTTTATAGCTCAAGAAGTTTCTCGCCATGATTATGATGAAATTGAAGGAAGACCACAAAACCATGGTGTTAATAGAAAAAATCGCTTTAGCGGTAAATATCAATTCAGTCGTAAGTTATTCGACGAGTATTATGATAATGGAGGAAACGGTTCCAAACCGCATTTTTCAAGATATCGTGTAAACAGTACAGATATTGCGGAGTACTTCAATGTCGATACAGTAACAGTAGCTTTGGATGCAGGTCTGAATTTTTTAGGAAATCCTTTTACTGCTCCTCTTGATTTAAAAGCGTTAGTACAGCCTGTAGATCAAAGTCCAAATTATGTTCATGACGGTTATGATGCTTACAGAGCCGTTGGGCTTTTTAAATATGAAGATTCCAATATAGCAAATAGTGTTGATGATTATTACTCAACAAAAGTTAATGGTGCTATAAAATCGGGTTATGTTTCAGTAACAAGAGGTCGAAAAACTTTTACTAAATATGACTTACGAGGTATGTATTGGAAAGTAAAAGACGGTCAAATTCGTTATAAAAAAGAAGCGGCTGGATATGGAAATTGGTTCTATTACTCAATAGGTCATTACGCTGCATCTGAAGTAGGAAGCACTACTTCTTTAAATCAAGATACGGCTTTTATAATACCGCCAATGGGAATGTTTTGTATACAATCCGCTTCTGCATTTAATATAAAAATAATACCACCTCAAAAAAACGTTTTGAGAGCTGGAAATGTTGTTGCTCCCAAAAATATTACAGACAGAAATCAACTTGTTGATGAGTTGCTTATTCAAGTAGTGGATACAGACACCGGTGATGAAGATCGTGCGTGTTTGGTTTTCAGAGACCAAAAGATGTCAGATTTTACAAATAATTATATCCGTACGCTTAAAGTTTTTAATTCGGAGATAAAAGATGAATCAGTATTTGCAATGCCTGAAGGTTCTGTTTATACAAAATCTTTGAATGATGGTTTAGCTCAACCATTATTGACTAACCCTGTTCCTAAAGATATTAAGCAGATAGCGCTGTTTGTTGTACCTTCACGTACGAGAGTTAAGCATATAAAGGTACTTCCTTATAGAATGCAATCTTTGCAATCGATAAATAAAGTTTGGATCGAAGACCGTTTGGATCCGGGCGTTTATAAAGAATTAACCCCGGAAGGAGTAGAATATGCTATTGAACCGTCAACCGCAGACCCTAAAACTGAATTAGCCAATAGATTCGTATTATACTTTAATGATTTACCGGAAGGAGGTAAAGTTGAAAAAGAAAATACATTTATCGTCTATTATCATAATTCCACATTATATATCAAAGGTTTGATAGATGATGATATGGGTAGTAAAGTTGATATCTATGATATACAAGGACGTAAAGTGGCATCTACGGTAATTAGAGATGTACCGACTACATCATTCTTAAAACCGTTAGCATATGGCACGTATATTGTTAAGATAACAGGAAAAAGAAATAACACAAGCAAATTTATAAGTTTACAAAACTAATAATCACACAAGTGTTTAATAATTTTGATTATGCACATAAGCTGATTTGAAGAAAAAAGAAATTGATGAAAACAAGAATACTCATATTGATTTGTTGTATGATAACATCCTTTGGATTTATCTTCCCTGACGCTAGCAGCTTACAAGCGGCAGATGCTATTCCTACATCAGAATTACCATCTTCACAATACATGAATAGTGAAGGATATATATTTAATAGAGGTAGTGCTATTACAAGAGGTAATTCTATATCCCTGTATGGAGAATCTTTGAATTGGGATATTGCCGGAGGGGATGATTGGACAGACCCATGGTTTCCGGGTGGCGGTAGCACTCCGGGCAACAATGTCGGAGCTCCTATTGGGGATGTTACGCCCTTGGTGGTTATATTGTTAATATTAGGATATACAATCTTTAGGAGTGTTTCTGTGTCTAAACGAAAGAATTTATAATATAATCAAAGTATAGATAAAAGGGAGGTAACTAAATAATTATCTCCCTTTTATTTGTATCAATATCGACTATCTTTAAACTTGTAATTACCTTTTATATCACTCCTTGAGAAATCATTGCTCGGGCTACTTTCATAAATCCGGCGATATTTGCGCCTTTCACATAGTTAATATAGCCATTGCTTTCTTTACCGTACTGCACACTTTGAGCATGTATATTTCTCATAATTTGGTGTAATTTTTGATCGACCTCTTCTGCCGACCATTGTATATGCATTGCGTTCTGACTCATTTCCAAGCCTGACGTTGCTACACCTCCTGCGTTTACAGCCTTTCCCGGGGCAAATAATATTTTATTGTCCACGAAATATTCAACAGCTTCGGCTGTACAACCCATGTTTGATACTTCTGCCACACATATTACGCCATTATTTATTAGTGTCTTGGCATCATCTTCATTCAGCTCGTTTTGTATAGCGCATGGCAAGGCTATATCAACTTTTTGCTCCCAAGGCTTTTTATTTGCGTAGAATTTGGCATTAGGATATTCTGTTGCGTATGGTTCAACAATATCTTCACCCGAATTGCGGAGTTCCAGCATGTATTCTATTTTTTCACCTGTTATACCTTCATCATCATGGATATAACCATCAGGGCCGGATATCGTAACTACTTTAGCGCCTAATTCAGTAGCTTTTAAAGCAGCTCCCCATGCTACATTACCAAATCCGGAAATAGCTATGGTTTTATCTTTTAAATCTAAGTTTTTACCTTTCAGCATTTCATTTACAAAATAGAGCGTGCCATAACCTGTAGCTTCTGGGCGGATAAGCGAACCTCCATATTCGAGACCTTTTCCCGTTAGCGTACCAGTATTTTCTCGCGCTAATTTTTTGTACATACCATAGAGGTAGCCTATTTCCCTTGTTCCAACACCTATGTCACCGGCAGGAACATCCGTATCGGGGCCAATATTTCGCCACAATTCCAGCATGAATGCTTGGCAGAAACGCATAATCTCACTATTAGATCTTCCTTTACAGTTAAAGTCCGAACCTCCTTTTGCTCCTCCCATCGGAAGACTTGTAAGAGCATTTTTGAATGTTTGTTCAAAACCTAAGAATTTCAATATTGAAAGGTTCACAGATGGGTGAAATCGTATCCCGCCTTTATAAGGACCGATGGCATCATTGAATTGGACACGGTATCCAAGATTGACTTGTATTTGTCCTTTATCATCGACCCAAGGTACTTTAAATGAGAATATGCGGTCGGGTTCGACAAGACGTTCAATAATACGATTTTTTTCAAATTCGGGATGTTCATTATAAACATCCTCTATCGAAACTAAGACTTCTTTTACAGCTTGTAAATATTCA
>CALYRA010000202.1 GCA_945292135.1 uncultured Dysgonomonas sp. | reverse complement strand
ACAAAGATAGCAAAAAATGCGAATAATTATTTAATTATTGATAATATTAATAGCAAAAGGATGCTTGATTAATATGAGAATGAAGAATTATATAAAGGATTGAAAAAAGACTGGAACTTTCTTATGATTTGGTTGGTATATTATCATAAACTGTGGAAAGCTATTTTAAATTACGGTAGGTTTTACTAACAGCAATATCTTAAAACGCTGTGAAGGTTTGGGGCAATTTACAGGATAAAATGTAAATGATTATTAAACCTCTTTATAAATATTTAAAATGTACGGGAAATATCAATATTTACAAGTCAGGCTACTTATTGAAGTTTTATTCATAGTTAAAACGACTAAAGTTAAGATAACTCTTTAAATTTTGTAAAGTTTTGATCTTTACGAATAAAGAAAGTGCAAATTCTGTTTGTTTTAAGTATATAAGAAGACAAGTTCGGGATACCATCAAGAAATGCGATTAAACGTTGTAATGTTAAATAAAGAAACAAAGTTGGAATAAAAAAATAAAGCATAAAAAAAATAGTATATTTGTAATGCCCATAAATATAGTTGATTTTTTTGACGAAAGCGATGAATTGCGTAATAATGATGGAATTAGAATTTTCCCAATTATTTCAAATAAAGCAAATTCAGCTGAAGTTCGCATACATATCGTAGATATCCCTAAGGAAGTTTAGAGAATAACATAGTTTATATAGTGTTTATATAGTGTCAATATCGTTAATAATTATCTCTCTCAGATAATAAATCATTTTTTATTAATATTATTATGAAAAAAAACATTACATCACTTTTAGGTGATAAAGCAGAGTATTTACTCAAACATCAATGCAAAACCATTGATAAATCGTTGATTCATTTCCCAAGTAAGGATGCGATAGATAAAATCTGGATCAATAGTGACCGAAATCTACCAACTTTGAATAGCTTACAACGCTTGTTTGGGCATGGCAGACTGGCTGATACCGGTTATATATCAATTTTGCCCGTTGATCAGGATATAGAGCATACAGCCGGTTCGTCATTCGCTCCGAATCCTATATATTTCGATCCTGAAAATATTGTAAAACTAGCTTTGGAAGCAGGCTGCAGTGCAGTGGCATCAACTTTTGGCAATTTAGGAATAGTAGCTCGTAAGTATGCTCATAAAATACCTTTTATTGTGAAGATAAACCACAATGAATTATTGACATACCCCAATTCTTTCGAACAAATTCTTTTTGGGACTATAAAGGAAGCATGGAATATGGGAGCTGCCGCGGTAGGTGCTACGATATATTTTGGATCGCAAGATTCACGTCGTGAAATTGTCGAAATTGCAAAAGCTTTTGAATATGCTCATGAATTAGGAATGGCAACTATTTTATGGTGCTATTTGCGGAATAATGAATTTAAAAAAGATGGAGTCGATTATCATGCTGCTGCCGATTTGACAGGACAGGCTAATCATATCGGCGTAACTATCAAAGCTGATATAGTGAAACAGAAGTTGCCAACTAATAATGGTGGATTTACAGCTATCAAATTTGGTAAAACTAATCCGAAAATGTATTCTGAATTAAGTTCAGATCACCCTATTGATCTTTGTCGTTATCAGGTAGCAAATGGATACATGGGACGTGTAGGACTAATAAATTCAGGAGGAGAGTCGCATGGCTCAACAGATTTAGCTGACGCTGTTTATACTGCGGTAGTTAACAAACGCGCAGGAGGAATGGGGTTGATATGTGGGCGTAAAGCTTTTCAAAGACCAATGACAGAAGGTATAGAACTAATTAATACAATTCAAGATGTTTATCTTGATAAAGAAATTACAATAGCTTGAATTAATTTAGTAGTTATCTATCAAATAAAAAGGATGCGGGAAGAAATAATCGCATCCTTTTCATTATAATATATAGGATATTTTATAATCCTAAATCAAAAATTTGAACGGCTAAATCAACCGTTATATTATTGACAGTTTCCAACTTTACAGCCCGATTTTTTTATAACTTTTTGCGTTTATTTGGCTGCCGAATCGCCTAAATCATAATCAGATAAATGAAATTGTTTTAGAATTAGGTAACAATAAAGCTTCATTTCATATAAGATCGATCGCACTTTCGATGTCGTTTTTTCGGATGTCAATGTTTTTGAGTATATTTAGGGGAAATAAAGAGTTTGGGGCTGATACTTATGCTACAAAATTCGAATTTTGGAAACGCTTTTAAGTGGTTTGAAGAAATTGTTAATCAATTTACAGAGCAATCTGAATCCCGAACCATTGTATGTTTTTTTTATTATTGCGCCTTATTCTAATTCAACGTATTGAAAATTAACTTATTATTTCTGAATTTATGAAAGCACTCTTTTATCTTATTATTTTATTTTGTTTAAGCTCTTCTCTTTTTGCCCAAAGTCGGGGAAAGATTTTAGAAATGGAAAGCTTATCCCAAGATTCTAACGGCAACCTTATTTATGAGAACGATAAAGGTTTTAAGGCTAAACTATTTATAGATAATTTAGAATATGTTGTATATAGTGATAATCATGAAAATAAAATTATTTTTACAAGACGCCTTTGGGAGAAAACAAAATATTCAAAAACACTCTTGACTAATATTTTTCCAGACATCATTCCTACTGAATCTGTAATTGATGAAATTGCTATTTTCATTAGAATCATCGATGAAAACAGAAATAAAGATAATTATATCCGAAATTATAGATTGTATAATTATGAGAATGTATTGATAACCGACAATAAAGGAAACGAAACATTAATAGAGATAGATATTTTTGGTAATGCAAAGATAAAAGATAATAAAGGAAACAGAACATCAATCGAGAAAGATATTTTTGGTAATACACAGATAAAAGATAATAAAGAAAACAAAACATCAATCGAAAAAGATTTTTTTGGTAATACACAGATAATAGATAACAAAGGAAACAGAACATCAATCGAGAAAGATATTTTCGGTAATACACAGATAACCGATAATAAAGGAAACAGAACATCAATCGAGAAAGATATTTTTGGTAACACACAGATAAAAAATAATAATGGAAAGAGAGTATCAATCGAGAAAGATATTTTTGGTAATACGCAGATAAAAGATAATAAAGGAAACAGAACGTCAATCGAGAAAGATATTTATGGTAATACACAGATAAAAGATAACAAAGGAAACAGAATATCAATCGAAAAAGATATTTTCGGTAATACTCAAATAAAAAATAATAAAGGAAATGATTGGTGCATAAAAAGAAATATTTTCGGTGATTTGGAATTTTATAATCACCATGATATTAAGGCTACTTTGAAAAAAAATAATTTCGATGAACGGATTTACAAAGATTCAAATAATATTGAAATTAAATATTCTAAAGATGTTTGGAATAAGATGATTAATGAACTGGGGTCGGACGAGAAAGTGTTTCAGGCTTTACTTTATAAATATTTATGGAAATAATTGATTTCTTATTTCTTTATAAAGCCATCATAAAAAGGTTTATTTGGATTCAATACAAAACGATAAACCTTACCATATAAAGAAGTAGAAAAAGAACCAATCCAAATTTCCAATTGGACTTTAGAAATTTGTTCCAGAAGTAATAGAAATTTTGATCCATTTAATTTTTAAAATTCTGCTCTCAATTTTATATTGAATTGGCGACCTGTCATATAATTAGGTACAGCATATTGGTAATTGTATGCGTCGGATATCCAATAATATGTATTTACATTCTTCATGTCAAACAAATTAAATATATCTAAACCTAACCATATATTTCGGAATGCGCCGAAAAATGCCGATTGGTTTCGTATAGCAAAATTTTCTCCCAATGCCAACCAAGATAAGCCAATGTCTACACGTTTATATGCAGAACTACGAAAATAACCATCTTCTAAGCCTTTATATGGAGCTGTTACAGGGACACCTTGCGAGAAAAAACCAAGTACAGACATTCTGAAACGTTCATATCCGGGCATATAATCCTGAAAATAAACAGATAAATTATATCTTTGATCAGTTGGTAAAGGCGTTTTCTTTCCTTGAATATTTTGTTCAGTTTTCATCAAAGAAAAGCTAATCCAGCTATCTGTTCCGGGTATAAACTCACCATATAGCTTCATGTCAAATCCTACAATAT
>CALYRA010000201.1 GCA_945292135.1 uncultured Dysgonomonas sp. | reverse complement strand
GTCCCGGATGTGGCTTAACGACTGCTGCTATCGAATTGCTTCGCTTTCATCCTATATCAGCTTTTAAAACGAATCCATTAATTGTAATTATTATACCGGCCTTTTTATATTATTTAATAACAGATTATATAAAATTTCGCAAAAAAAATTATTAAGAGATAAGGAAGAATAAATTAGACTTCTTCAATAATTTCAAGCAGTTGTAACATAGCCAGATTAGATGCGCGGATTATATTCGTTTCTCTTAGATTGCTTCCCTGATATTTTTTGGCTACCGATTTGTTTTTATATCTGGTACATATCCAAACAGTTCCAACCGGCTTATCTACTGATCCTCCATCGGGTCCGGCAATACCGGAAACCGCAATTGAACAATCTGTATTTAAAACTCGACAAGCACCTGAAGCCATTTCTTGTACTACTTCCTCACTGACAGCGCCAAAAAGATCAAGTGTTTTTTGTGATACATGCAATAAGTTAATTTTAGCTTCATTAGAATATGATACGACACTACCTTTAAAATAATTGGATGAGCCAGCAATAGAAGTTATCAGATGGGCTATATTACCTCCTGTGCAACTTTCAGCGGTACTTAATGTTAAACCTTTTTCAAATAAACGTTCACCTAATATTTGTTCCAACGGGATATCTCGTTCCGCTAAAATCGCATTACCAAGTATATTTTCTAATTTCTTTATTTGTTTATCAAATTCGGGTCGATATTGTTCTCCTTTAATAAATAAACGTAATTTCATTAAACCAATTGAAGGTAAATATGCTAACCCGAAACCTTTAGGCAAGTTATTCTCAAAATCAGCTATATGCATAGCTAATGCCGATTCGGTGTAACCCCCAACTATAAAAACTTTTTTTAAGTATGCTTCAATGTCAAATTTTTTATGTAAACGAGGAATAATCTCATTTTCCATGACATATTTCATTTCATAAGGAACACCGGGCATTGAAACTAATACTTTCCCTTTATAGTCAAACCAAGTAATAGGAGCTGTTCCCACTCTATTTTGAATCACAGTGCAGTTTTCAGGAACATAAGCTTGGTTACGTGTTAAATCATTTACGGTTCTACCGGCAAATAAAGTTTCAATATTTTTTAAAACATCGTTATTATATATCAATTCTGTATCAAAGTATTCGCATAAAGTCTTTTTAGTAATATCATCTTTAGTCGGTCCCAATCCTCCGGTCATTAGGATAACATCTACACGATTAAATGTATCAGTAATTGTATTTTTTATCTGCTCAGCATTGTCGCCAATCGCTTGTTTTTCTTCTATCTCAAATCCAGCCTCAGTCATTTTCTCAGATATCCAAGCAGAGTTTGTATCAACTATTTGCCCAATTAAAATTTCATCTCCGATAGTAATTATACCAGCTTTCATATTTATATTTTAAAGTTATATTTCAAGTAATAACAAAGGTAATAAAAATTAAATATTTATGACATTTTTTTTGTAATACCTATTTTTATATGAATATATGATTATATAATCAGACTGTCAAAGATAAAAAATTTAAAAACCTGTTACTAACAGTTTTTTTGCTCCTTTTAATCCGCACTTCTGATATTTATTATAAGCGGCTGCCGCACTATTCCTTACGTCTTCATCATTTCCACCATTAATGTAAGTCGCTAAAGCGTCATGAAGGGTATATGCTTCGGGAGCCATCAAATGTGTCGTCCAAAGTAAAGGATTCGCCCCTGTCGATTCTATTTGATTTTTAAAATATTGGCGGCTGGCACAAGCAAGAATAATCACTTGTCTTGTTATCCCGTCTGCATTTTCTGTTTTACCTTGTAATGAAAAATCCATTAAGCCATTGTGACCTAAGTATGCTATAACTTCAGCTTTTCCAAAAAGTCCTATCTTTTCATTATCAATTATTATACTATCTTTTTTAGCTCCGGAACATGCTCTGAGTAAATCAATTGTACAATCTTTTATATTTCTTCCGTCATAAGCATCCGCAATTAAGTAATAATTTTTTGTTTTATGTTTGAAAATAATTCTTTCAAGACGAATACGATCCGATTTATAACATTTAACTTCCTTCCAATCAGTGCTTTTTCGAAAATACGTCCTAACACCATATCCACATCCCCAATAAAGATTTGTATTTGGATCTTGTCCATTACCTATTCCTTTAGGAACCTTAACTATTCCTTGATATTTATTATCACATAAAGCAACCAGCACATGTATAGTTTTAGCATCTTGAGCTAAAAGATTACAAATTGGAAGTAACAATAATATGATAATTATAATGTAATTTTTCATCATAAAAATCAAACTAAAAATATTTTTTGAATGAAAAATAAACTTAAAATACTTTGATAAATATATTATATCCTTAAAAAAATAGCGATAAAAGCATTATCTTTTTAATGCTTCAATTCTTTGTAGTAATGTCGGATGAGAATAATATAGAAAAACATTCCATGAATCTGGATTCAAATTGCTTAAAGACTTAATGGATAATTTCTTTAATCCACTAATGAGCGAATCCGCCAAACCATAACTTGCGGCATACGCATCTGCTTGATATTCATGTTTTCGGCTAATTAGGTTCGTGAAAATACCTAACACTTGGGATATTGGCGTAAATAAGATTGAGAAGGCTATCAGATTAATATGGAATGATGGTGATTCGCACCCCAGAGATTTTGATATCTCAGGATTCCCTAAAAATAAAGATAATAAATACATAATTATCCCGGTATAGGCAAAAGAGATACACATATTAGAAATAGTATGTTTCTTTTTGTAATGTCCAATTTCGTGAGCTAATACACCTACTATTTCATTTGTTGTCAGGTCATTTATTAAAGTATCAAAAAGTACTATACGTTTTTTTGCTCCAAATCCGGTAAAATAAGCATTTGCTTTTGACGAACGCTTTGAGGCATCCATTACGTAAATATTATTGATTTCAAATCCGGCTAATTTTGCAAATGTTTCTATTTCTGATCTCAATTCACCACTTTCTAAAGGAGTTTGTTTATTAAACAGTGGAACAATGATATTAGAATAAAATAAGCTCATAAATAGGGAAAAAATAGTTACAATCCCCCAAACGTACAGCCAAGCCCATTCTCCTAAACTATTATAAAACCATGTAATCAGGGTTAATATGATACCTCCTATAATTCCTGTAACAAATAAGCTTTTAATCTGATCAATCCAAAATATTTTTTTTGTGGACTTGTTGAATCCGAATTTTTCCTCCATGACGAATGTAGAATAATAATCAAATGGTATGGATATAATTGTCATAATAAGATATATAATACCAAAAAATCCAAGTGTTAACAGGATTTCATTGCTCAAATATTGTCTTAAATAATTATCTAACCAACCAAATGTTCCGCAAAGTAATACTAATAGCAATATTATAAATGAAAATAACCCGGAATAGAATGAAAAACGACTATTTGTTTTTTGATATTCTTGTTGCTTAGCATATTCTTCTTTATTGTATATTCCTTCCAATTGAAGAGGAATATTACTACTCATACGTTTTCTATTGCGATACGACAAATATTGTGTCCATATAAAGTCTATAATGACAATACATATGATAATATAGAAATATAACCGTGCTTTTTCCATTATAATTTACCTTTGCATTAAACGATCACTCTCGAAAACGGAGCCGCGTCCATAGCGCAATATTCACCATCCAGATATTTATAATATCCTGAAATAGCTACCATTGCTGCGTTATCGGTAGTATAACCAAATTTAGGAATATGAATTTTCCAACCATAACGTTTAGCATGGTCTTCAAAAGCCGCTCTTAATCCGGAATTTGCAGAAACCCCTCCCGCAACAGCAACTTCTTTTATATTTAAATCCTTTGATGCTTTACGTAATTGATCCATCAATACGTCTACGACTGTTTTTTGAAGTGAAGCACATAAATCGGCTTTATTTTTTTCAATAAAATCAGGGTCTTTCTGTAATTCATCCCTAATCAGATATAGGAATGATGTTTTCAAGCCGCTAAAGCTATAATCATATCCTTTCAAATGTGGTTTATTGAATTTAAATTTGTCCGAATTTCCTTCTTTTGCCAACTTATCTAAAATTGGTCCTCCCGGATAACCCATTCCCATAACTTTTGCGCATTTATCAAAATCTTCTCCGTCATAATCATATATTGTCTG
>CALYRA010000200.1 GCA_945292135.1 uncultured Dysgonomonas sp. | reverse complement strand
AATACGCAAACATATATAGATTTTCCCAATAAGAGTTTATTTTTTTGTATATTTTATTCTCTTTTTATATTTAATTATTTTTGCATACCTGTTTTATTAAAAAAGTCTCTTTCGGTGCGACTATTCCCGATAAAATAGATTCTTAAAAATTAATCTGAAGGGATTTTTTTTGTCTGATAAACTTTGGTTTTATTTTTTTTCTATTAATGGGAATATAAAAGGTTGTACACAATAATAGATATTGTTTATTTTTTCATTTTATCCAATCATTCTGTCAAATGTGTATTTTTTGAATAGATATAATTAATCTTTATCCGTAATGCTCCTACATATATACCAGGTAGATAAGTTATAAGGATGAGTACTTTCCTTTTCAAAATAATATTTTCGCAAAATCTTTGTCAGCCTTTTCATAGTCAGACGGTATGCCAATATCAATAAAATAAGTATCTTGTATATCGCCATACATAGCAATTTTTTTTACTTTATCCTCTAAAATATCTTTTTCGAATGAGAATTTTTGGGGTAAGTCCGTATTGTCGAATATTTCTTTTTTTATCAAATATATACCACCATTAATCAACCCTTTTTCACAAAATTGTTTTTCATTGAACCTGATTATTCTATTTTGATCGTTTATTTGAACGGAACCATATCTATCAAAATTAATCATTGGTTTCAAAGCGATGGTAATATCAGCGTTATTTATTTGATGGAAATTATATAATTGATTGGTATTTATATTAAAGAACGTATCGCCGTTTATAACAAGTGCTTTTTCAGATACAACTTCGTTGAATGCAAATTTAATAGCTCCTCCCGTACCTAATGGTTCTTGTTCTTCGACATAAGATATTTTGGTTTGTAAATTTTGCTTATTTAACCAGTCAATTATAATTTCGGATTTATAGCCAAGCGACAATATGATATGATCGAAATTTTGTTTTGAAATATATTTTAGCAAATAAAATAAAAACGGTTTTCCCGCAACTTCAGCCATACATTTGGGAACATATTTTACTACGCTTTGCAGTCTTGTACCAAATCCTCCGGCTAATATTATACACTCTTTTGTCATTTTATAAATTTTAGTCGGTTCGTAATTCTAAACTTTGTCTGTAAATCTTGGGGCGATATATATAATATTTATAAAACATGAAGAACATAAAGAACAAATACAATATAGAATGCATATCCGTTAAGCCTTTTATATTCAACGCTAATCCATATATAACAATTAATAGTAATAGGATATTGGTATTTTTATCCTTGCTGAATGAGAGAAGCGCTATAATAATGGCATAACTATAAAATAAGACCAAGCCTATTACTCCGCAGTAAAAAGCCATTCGGGTATAACCAACATCACTACCGAAAAAATTCATATTATTATTTCCAAAAATGAATGTATGAAAGTCATCAGGAAAAATGAACATACCCTTGATTCCGTCAGAAGACTTTGTCTCAAGTGTACCTTTATTAGTGAAATTCGTAAATAACTCAAAAGCCCATGATGTCATAGATGGAAAATAAGCATAAATTATACTGGAGCCTATTATGACAAGCAGTACAAAAGAAACCAGCATTATAGATACTTTACTTTTTAATTGCCTATAGTTCTTGAAATAAAGAATCAATAATAATACGATGCTTACAGAACACCCGACTATGGTTGTTCGAGCCGATAATACCCCAATGTAAAAAATAAACACATAAATTAGACAAAGGAATAAAAGTTGTTTTTTCTTTAGCTTCGTCTGCGTTATAACAAACATCGTAAATATTAATCCGTATCCCGCGATAAATCCGGCACCGAAAAATCCTATCCCGTAACCAACCAAGCGGGTTCCTTCAACTTCGTCTCGAATAGCTTCAGTAAGTTCAACTTGTAACTCTAAGGATGTTAAAAAATCTTTAGCTTCCGGACTTGCATAAATCAGGACTGTACATATACATTGCAATAATACTGCGCACATAATATAAGATGCTACAGTAACCGGAGTGGGGGTTTTATGAAATTTAAATAATAAGAATGTAATCAGATAGGCAGAAAAGAACCAAGCGGCTTGACTTTTGGAATAAGCGAATATAAATGTATCATTCACCATATTCACATACGAAGTAATAAATACTACGAATACAAATGTAAGATATGCCGTGAGAAGATAAATTACTTCTTTGAAAGGAAAACGATGATAGATGTATAAACCCAGACCTAATATTCCGGGTAAAATGATAAAAGAAGACCCGAATGTATTAAGCGCTTGGGGATAAATATAATAAAAAACAATTAAGAGTAAAATAAGCCGCTCTATATATGCTTTCATAAAATTTATCTGAATAATATTTTATAAATTATAGATTTTTTATATCTCACTTTAAACAAACACTTGAAATATAATATCATTATATCTCGCACATTATAATTTTTTCTAATATATAATCGCGAGCTTTTTAATTGTTTTATTATTTTCATTCCTATACGGGAATTAGCGCATAATCTCAACCAATGTAAAGATAACATATAACTAAGGTATAGATGGCTGCAAAATTGCTCGTTTTTGTTTAAATCCAATAATGACAGCATCAAATCTTCGCATTTCGCAATATATTCAAATGAAGCGATTCTTGGCACAGCTTCTGCTACGGAAGCATAGATATCTAAATATTCGTCGGTTTCAGGTAATCCCAGATGTTGACAATGTATTTTAAAAACTTTTTTCTTATTTTCCGTTTGAACTTCTTCGTGAATCGTGGATACTTGATTTTGATGTATTCTGTACAAAAGCAATGGTTTATTAATATTTGCCAGTTTAGTTAAATATATAGCTTTAGACCATAACGCGTAATCTTCTACGTGCAAATATTCGCCTTCAAATTTTAACCCAAGTTCAGTAAACACTCTTTTCCGTATCATTACAGCAGGATGACATATTCCTGACTTGAAAAGTAAAAATGCACGTAACTCTTCGTCTTTAGTAGGGTTATGATGCAATGACCTTTTAAAGGGACGTTCCGTCCGAAATGTATAAAATTGACAACTGACGAAGTCATAATCTTTGTTTTTTTCAAGAAATGATATTTCTTCCGCAATTCTATTTGGAAAAGAAATATCATCCGCATCCATACGCGCAATATAATCTCCGTTGCATAGCGATATTCCTTTGTTGAGAGTTTTGATAAGCTTTAGGTTCTCCTCATTTTTGACAATCCGTATACGATTATCTTCTTTTGCCAGCTTTTGCAGAATTTCGACAGTATTGTCTTTTGAATAGTCATCGATCGCAATAATCTCCAGATTAGTATACGTTTGATTCAATATCGAACGTAGGGATTCTTCAACATATTTCTCTACATTATAACATGGAACTAAAACAGATACTAAGGGCTGATTCATTTTTGTTTATTTACTATTTCATTATATACAGATAAATATTTATCAGTCATCTTTTTTATGGTAAAATTTGCAAGATAAGATTCCCTTGCATATTGCGACATAACTTTTGTTCGATGCTCGTCGGATAGAATATAGTTAATTTTGTGTTTGAAAGCATCAACCGTATTATCCACAGCAAATCCGTTCTTATCATCCAATACTTCGGTTATTCCGCCAACTGATGACGCTACAACAGGAACGCCAAAAGACAAAGCTTCAAGCAGTGATATTGGTAAGCCTTCGTAATTTGAGGGTAAAATAAAGAGATCGGCGTATTTCAAATAATATTGTGCTGAGCTTACTTCTCCTAAACAAAATACATTACATGGTACGTTCGATACTTCATTTTTGTTACCGATCCAAACGAAGGCATGCTCCGGCATTTTTTTTGCAATATCTATAAAAAGTTCAAACTTTTTTTGCTTCGATATACGTGAAATACATATAATTGTTTTATTGTAAGTTTGTTTTATAATTTTTAATTTTTCGACTATAAGTTTCGAAGCATCAAATGACTCGGTAAAAACATCAGGTACGCCGTTGTATATTTTGGTTACATTCTTGGATATTCCTTCTTCCTTCATAGCGTCAACATCATATTGACTGACGGCAATAATCCTTGAAGCTCTGTTCTTTAATAATTTTTCTATAAATAAATATTTGCGATATGCTTTTCTGGCAGAATCAAATCCGTGCATAGTAATTATTACCTTTTTCGCCGGAAATGTAAGGCGTCCCAACACACCCATTTTTGACGAATGTAAATGTACTATGTCGGGTTTATACTTAAATCTGTAATAAAG
>CALYRA010000199.1 GCA_945292135.1 uncultured Dysgonomonas sp. | reverse complement strand
GTTATCGCGGCAATTAATTTGTCATAACGTTGCCCCATAGGTTTATAATATGCAAGCGCCGTATATTCATTTTCTGTTTCATAATAATTACCTTCGATTTGAGCAGTTGAATAACCATTTACTGTTCTTGTTAAATATTGATAATTATAAAGCCCCTGCTTTAATAATAATGATAATTGATATTGTTTATTTATTACATCATATTTCATTTTATATTTATCATTGAAAGTATCATAAGTAAAATTTCCATTCAAATAAATATCTTGAGATATAGGATTTTCCATCGGAATAGTAAAAGTTGTAATAAAATAGTCTGCTTCATATTCACTAATATCAGAATCAATACTACGTATAAAAAAACGCCCGTCTTGATCTTGGTCATAGTTATAAGTTTTATTTGCACGAATTTTATCAGATTCTACATTACAAAAATAATAAGGCGCCTTATAATTGATATTAGAAATTCTCATTCCATTTGAACGATAACTTGAA
This sequence comes from uncultured Dysgonomonas sp., assembly GCA_945292135.1. Taxonomy (GTDB): domain Bacteria; phylum Bacteroidota; class Bacteroidia; order Bacteroidales; family Dysgonomonadaceae; genus Dysgonomonas. The sequence goes on along the minus strand of CALYRA010000199.1, from coordinate 3,748 downwards.
GTTTCAAATCGGCGATACTCATTTCCTGCCTCAAATATTAAATCATTATTTTGTTCATAAGTTATTTTATTAGGAGTTATCATCATCGGTTTGAGATTCTTTCTCTCAGTATCAAGCCTATTATTTTGCATTACAATCATTTTTAAATCACTAATCGGATCAATTATATTTAGCTTGTGATGTAAAACCAGTGATATTTGCTGATGCCCTTTATTTGCATCAATATTTGTTACGCTACTTACAGTATAACCAATATTAGCAATAGGCTCTATTACAGAGAAACAAGCATTTAATAAAATTTTCTCAGGTTCATTCTCATCAAAAACTTGTACAACATAGTTACCCGATAATCTTGGCGTAACATTACTATTGGGAATTTCAAATATATAATTTGTATAATCTACTGTTGTATTTACTGATATTGCGTAATCATCAATTAAGTTATTATTAAAACCATTTAGATATTCTATTTCGGCAATATCACGGCTAACCTTCCAATTTGCATCACAATGTATTATTTTGTAACGTAATCTTCTTAATGTTTCTTCTCCTAAATAATCAAAACTGATTCTAATATATTCATCGCTATTTAGTTTTATGATATTATTCCTATTCCATTCCCCCATTGCATTTACTTGTATAGTAGCTATATTGGGAGATAAAGCTTCTGTACGGTAATTTTGAGCCAATAATGAAGTATAGAAAAAAATAGAAAGTAATATATATATAATTAAATATTTCATAAATCTGTAAATATGTTATTCATTTATTGTTATTTACCACAAATATAACTATTTTTTAAAATAAAAAAGTTGCCATTATATTGGCAACTCTAACATTATACAGATATGTTGTTAAAATTATTCTTCTGATGTATCTTTCATATTGTGAAAAACATTTTGCACATCATCATCTTCTTCAAATTTATCCAATAATTTCTGAATTTGCTCTTGTTGATCAGATGTTAACTCTTTTTCATCTTTAGGAAGACGTACAAATTCAACGCTATTGATTTCATAACCATTATCTTCCAAATATTTTTGAATTTCTGAATTAGATTTGAAATCGCCATATATGACTATTTCATCTTCATCCTTTTCTATCTCTTCTACACCAAAATCTATTAATTCGAGTTCAAGGTCTTCCAAAGATATATTTTCTTTCGATACAATTTTAAATATACACATATGGTCAAACATGAATTCCAAACTACCTGACGTACCAAGCGAACCCCCATATTTAGAAAAGTAGCTACGTATATTCGCAACCGTCCGATTGGTATTATCTGTCGCGGTTTCTATTACTATCGCAATACCGAACGGTCCATATCCTTCATATATAACTTCTTTATAATCAGCCTCATCTTTAGAAGTCGCTTTTTTTATTGCGCGTTCTACATTTTCTTTAGGCATGTTTTCTTTTTTCACCTGTTGCATCAACATACGAAGACGAGGGTTAGCATCAGGATCAGAACCGCCTTCCTTGACAGCTATCGTAATTTGTTTTCCCAATTTAGTAAATACACGGGCCATATTCCCCCATCGTTTTAGCTTCGTTGCTTTGCGATATTCAAATGCACTTCCCATAAAGAATTTATATTTATTTTCTTATTAATTTTCGATATGCAAAAGTATAAAAAAAAATCAAGGCTTATTTTTTTGCATCTGCTTTTTTAATTTTAAAATAAAAATAGCAACAATGAATTTGTTGCTATTTTAAAATATTATGCTTTTATATTATTAATTCGTTTGAGTTGTTGCTTTACAACAAGATTTTTTCTTTTTATCTTTATTGCATTCTTTCTTCTTCTCTCCGCATTTCTTATCTTTAGTACATTTATCTTCCTGCTGCGTACATTCTTTTTTCTCTTTACAATAATCACTTTTGTTATCTTGCGCAGAAAGTGTATTAACTGATCCGATAAAAGTTATACACATGATGACAGATAGTAATAATTTCTTCATTTATTTGCGTATTTTAAGTTATACGATGATTACCTTCATTAGGTTTATACAAATAAAGTAGACATTATTCAATTTAATGATGAAAAAATGTTAAGAGTCCAAAGCTTTTAGCAAATAAACAATAAGGTTGTAAAATATAGATACTTAAAAAGGTCATTATATTTAAATATAATGACCTTTTCATCGAAATATTAATATTTTTACTTATGCTTCAGCTTTTGATTCTGAAGATTCTTCTGTTGTAGCTTCATGAGTTTCTACTTCCTCGGCAGCTTGTTCTGCTTTAGAAGCATTTAATTCAGCTTTCTTTTGAGCTACAGCTTCTGCTTTAGCTTTGTTTACAGCTTTTTCTAATTCATGACGAGCTTTCTCTTCTTCTTTAGCTTTTGTTTGATTCTTACTGATTAAAGCTTGAATATTTTTTTCTTTAACAGCTTTCCATGCTTCAAATCTCTTTTCAGCTTCAGCTTCATCAAACGCACCTTTTTTTACGCCACCAAGCAAATGTTTTTTCAATAAAACACCTTCATCAGATAGTATATTACGTACAGTATCTGTAGGTTGTGCTCCAACTTGCAACCAATACAATGCTCTATCAAAATCAACATTGATAGTCGCAGGATGAGTATTTGGATTATATGTTCCTACTTTTTCAATAAATTTACCGTCACGTGGAGCTCTTTGATCTGCTATAACGATGTGATAAAACGGATAGTCTTTTCGACCTCTTCTTTGTAAACGAATTCTAGTTGCCATTTTCTTTAAATTTTAGTTAATGGTAATTAATACATAATTGTTATTAAGCGGTCGCAAAGATAGGAATAAGTTTGTATATTACAAAATATTATATTTTTATTGCGCCGATAAAATAAAAAGAAGATGATTTATGGCATTGCCAATCAACTTCTTTTCATTCGTTTTTAGTTTATATTTGTTTTGTAACGGTAACCTTAATTTCTTTTAAATCTTCAAACTTTTGGGTTTCAGCTATACTCATAGCAAAGCTGATCATAGTATATCTATTCGTGTCATCTTCTGATTTTTCAACAACTTTTTCTTTGGTTAAGAAGATATTACCATCTTTATCATAACAGTCAAATTTGCACTTATATGTATTCTTTTCACTGATAATAAAATATGAGTCAACAACGCTGGCATATTTATATTTGGCAATATAATCCAGCTTAATGCCCGGCGCTAAATCTTCAGTATACGGTATAACATTATAATGTGTTTTGGCTTCATCTGTTATTCCATCCATAAGACCGTCAACAGATTGTACTAAAATGTGTCCGGTCATGGATGCTACTTTAGATGCATGAGCTTCTAACTGTTCGTTAAGACTCTTACCCACACCGAGAGCTATACTTCCCGCTGCATCTGTAGTTAATTTACCAATTCGTTCCCCATTTTCATTCACAGCCTCAACTACTCCTTCAACTGCGCTTAATCCAGTCTCTGTAACTTTCTTTGTAGCTTTTTTTACACAACCGGAACATGAGTTAAAAGCCATTATTATAGAAATTAAAAGAGACAATAAAATCAGATTTTTTTTCATAACAAGTAAAGATATAGATTAGATAGTTATATTTGTATTAATCAGAACAAAGTTAAAATAAAAAAGATATTTTACAATATTTTAATATACAATATACTAATTATTATAGCATTTATTTATTATAAATTTTTAAAGTAATATACTAAAAGCGGCAAAAATTGCAAATCATATCAGTTTTGATTTAAAGGCAGAGATATAGATTATTATATATCAAATATTTCCATAT
>CALYRA010000198.1 GCA_945292135.1 uncultured Dysgonomonas sp. | reverse complement strand
CGATTAAAATGAATTAATAGCTTGTCTATATTCATCATATATATTTGTATCCCTCGGATCAACATATAATATCATGTTTCCCGCACCAGTCAAATGATTATCGCTTGTATTCAAATTTATGCTAAAATTTACCGGATATCTTGGAATGACGTAATCTGACTCTTCTTTTCCGCATGAAATAAAAAATATTAAAGTCCACGATATTAATACGTGTAAAATTCGTTTCATTGTTTTATCATCATTAATATTGTTTTGAAAACCAATAAATGTACAAAAGATTCAATTTTTGATGTTTTTGGATTGTTACCTAATTTGTTGCTCAAAGATTCCTGATTGAAGATAAACGTTTTAATCTTTTGAATTATTATTTTGTGATTGTTTTATTGCTTCCGAATTTCTTTTCAAACCGCTCAGCTTTGCTCTTTTTATTGGAGAATTTTTAAATATAGCTTGATATTGTTCAATAGATAAATGTTCAAGTTTTTCGATTGACAAATGAAGTATATCTTCAGATGGAGTGAATTCATTTACTGAATTAGGTCGGGCATATTTATTCCAAGGACATACCTGCTGGCAAATATCACATCCATAAAAACGATTATTAAGATTGGCAATTACTTCTTTGTCTATTTCATTTTTGTTCTCTATAGTTTGATAAGAAATACATTTTTTTGAGTTTATAACTTTTGGAGCTATTATTGCCTTTGTTGGACAAGCATCAATACATCGGGTGCAGTTGCCACATGAAAGAGTAATAGGCGTGTCATAATCCAATTCTATATTTACAATCAACTCACCCAAAAAGAAATAAGAACCTTTTTTGGGTAGAATTAGCAATGAATTTTTACCAATGAATCCAAGACCAGCTTTCGCAGCCCAATAACGTTCCATAACAGGCGCAGTATCACAAAATATTCGTCCTTCTAATGTCGGAATTATAGATTTAACATGATCGAAAAGTTGCTGTAGTTTTTCCTTTACTACGATATGATAATCTTTACCATAAGCATAATACGCTATTTGAGGAAGATCTGTCGATTGTTTCTTATCAGGGAAATAATTGAGAGCAACGCATATAATAGACTTCGTACCTTCTACAAGTAGGGTAGGGTCAATCCTCTTTTCAAAATGATTTGCCATATAACCCATATCCGCATGAAATGACTGGTTAAGCCAATCTTTTAGCCTATTCTGTTCTTCGTTAGTTACGCTTTCAGCTTTGCAGATACCACAAATATCAAATCCAATAGTAGTTGCATATTCTTTAATTTGTTGCGAGATGTAAGTTTTATCTACCATTAATTTTAACTACTCTTTCTTTCTATAAAAGTATTTATAGTAATCCTCGGGTTACATTCCAACGAAATCGAAGTAGTTTCGTCCCTTTGGAAGGTTGGAGCATGATGAGATATTTAGTGAAAAGAATAAACGATGCTACCCATTTAACCCATTCCAACATCAAACGCTTGAGATAAACGCCAAAAGATAAAGAACGCGTACGTATCCTTTCACTTTGTCCAATAGAAAAAGTCAATTTATCGAAATGCTCCATTGTCGTTTTTTGCTCAGGAATATAATGGTAAATTCCCATCTGCGGCAGATAAAAGAATCTTTCTTTACCTCGTGTTATTCGATCATATAAATCCTTTTCTTCCGCTCCAATCAAACTTGTGCCTTTACGTCCTAATTCGACATTGAAAAATCCGTATTTTTCAAAAACCTCTTTACGAAAAGCAGAATTTCCACCTCCGGGAAATTTGCCATTACTAAATGGTTTGATTTCTTTCCCTTCATACAATGCACCTCCTATAAGCGCATTAGTATAATATGATAACCATTTAGGTTTGCCCGATTCATACACAGGTTCAATAGGACCTCCACAAGCCATTGCGGAGGGGTAGTCAGTGAAAAAGTTATCTATTGATTCGAGATAATGTTGAAAGACAGTAGCATCATCATCCACAAATATTATAATTTCCCCGTTACTCTCTTTTACGCCTCTATTTCTGGCATAAGATAAACCTTGATTGGTTTCGATGAAATAACGGAAATCAACTTGTTGATAGTCATTTGAAAATTTTTTGCATATTTCTTCAGTTCTATCCGTGCTGTTGTTATTGATAAGCAATATCTCATACCTACTAACAGGATACTTTTGCTCCGCAATGCTTTTCATTGCATTGTAGATATACTTTTCCCGATTGTATGTACAGAATATGACAGAACATCGTTTTATCATATACTATGCTTCTTTATTGCGTTTTAGAATAAGAAAACCAAGTCCGCCTAAAATTAATAAAACAAGTAAACCGCTGAATATCGAGGTTGCAAGTCTGGCATTCAAATATTCATGAGGGATAAATTCAAATATTATCTCATGTTCACCCGCAGGTACGCGCATTGCACGTAAAGTCCAGTCTGCTCGTAAATGACTAGTTTCTTTTCCATCTATTGATACTTCCCAACCATGTGGAAAATAAATTTCAGAGAAAACAGCCAGTTGATCACTACTCGCTTTCGTTTTATATGTCAATTTATTAGGTTTATATGTTGTTAACTCAATAGATGCGATTGAATCCGGAGTAATTTTTAAATTACCCAATTCTTGTTCGAATCTTTTATCAATTATCGCATGTCTGGCAGGATCCAACCCTTTCAAAGCTGCTATTTCCTCATCAGCATTGTTCACTATCGAATAATCTGATACAAACCAAGCATTACCCAGCGCATGATCATTGACTACCGGAGGCAGTTGCGGATGATATATGGTATATTTAGCGTTCAGCATATTTAATATAGGAGTATTTGCAAAAGCATGAGTTCCTATAGATTGCATTGATACGGATATTCGGTTGGGATCTATTTGTTCTCCCGCATTTTGCATTTGCGTAATTGCTGCTTGAGCCTGTTGACTACACACATTACCAATATATTGTACCTCACTATTCAAATAATGATCTATAAGTTCTTGGTATCTTCTTAATTTTGCGGCGCTATATCCACCTATAGATTTATGATAATAAGACGTTAAAGCTTCTTGAAATGTATTATTTGTATTTAATACCCTATATGAAGGATGATTATCCTGTAAAATAAATTTATCGGCAGTTGATTGAACAAACATATTTTTTTGATCCAATTTACTTTCATAATTCGAATCATTGAGAAATCTCCTGTCCACGCTCCATAAATCCGCTAAAACTAAAACCGCTATTAAAATAGAAGCGATAAGACCTATCTTTTCTATACTACTTTTACTTTTCAAGAAAAACCAAAGAATGGTAGCGGCAAGAATTATAAATGCAAGCGAACGTAGGGCGTCGGATGAAAGCATCGATTTCCTTGCTTCGACAACAGCTTGAAAATAACGCCCGGTACTGCTTAATCCTATTTTTTCGTCCAGACCCGAAACAAAGTTAAAGAAAGCTCCCGGCGCAATCCAAAGAATTAAACAAATCCCACCGATAATGCCCACAGATAAATAAAGCGATGAAGTCAATTTCTTCTTATCCTTACTTGCATTTAGGAACTCACTTAATCCCCATACGGCAATCATTACCATTGTCAACGCCGGAATTACGAGAGCAGACGATACGGCTCGGAATTTGTTGTATAACGGAAAATAATAGTAAAACAAATCATTGAACCATTCCATATTTTTGCCCCAAGCCAGGAATATAAAAAAGATTGTAACAGCGAATAATACCCATTTGACTTTGCTGCGTATAACAAACATTCCCAGTACAAATAAAAAACAGATAATTGCGCCAAAATAAACAGGTCCTTGAGTAAATGGCTGGTTTCCCCAATATTCATGCGTATAACTGAATAGTTGTCCTGCGCTTTCTTGCGGTATCTGTCTATTATTTACTAAGGTTATTAATTCTTTATAAGGCTCAGAATTTTGAGAAAATGATTTTGAAACACCACCCTGAATATTCGGTACGAGAAGACTAAATGTTTCAGACTTTCCATAACTCCAGTCAAATACATATCCCCATTTTAGCCCTGAAGATTGCTTGGCTTGATCCTCACTATCCACATTCGAAGACGTAAGTTCAGACTCCCCTCGAATACTTTCTTCGGACATAATATAGTTGTTGTAGATTGACGAGTAATTTGCTGCGGCAGCGAGTATTACAGCTATAGTTAACGTACCAAAAGCTTTACCTAAGCCTTTGAAATCTTTCTTTAACGCCAAGTCGAAGGCTAATGCGATACAAACTATACCACAAAGGATTCCTGTATAGTAAGTCATCTGCATATGGTTATTTT
>CALYRA010000197.1 GCA_945292135.1 uncultured Dysgonomonas sp. | reverse complement strand
TATGTTAGATCAATATAGTTTTTTATGAAAATTATTTGTGTAGGCCTTAATTATCAGTCACATAATAAAGAAATGAACCGAGCATTATCTTCAAAAGATGATGACCCCGTTTTGTTTTTGAAACCGGATACGGCTATACTGCATAATGATGAAAAACATTTTTATATACCCGATTTTTCATCAAATATTCATTATGAAGCCGAACTTGTAGTGAAAATCAGTAAAATGGGTAAAAATATTGCTGAACGTTTTGCGCATCGATACTATAATGAAATTACCTTAGGCATAGACTTTACAGCGAGGGATATCCAATCCGAATTGAAATCAAAGGGATTGCCATGGGAAATATCGAAAGCCTTTGATAATTCGGCTGCTGTTGGAATATTTGTATCGAAAGATAAATTTGGTAAAGAGATTAATAATTTGAATTTTAAGCTTGAGATAGACGGAAAAGTTGTTCAAGCTGCAAACACATCACAAATGATACACTCCGTAGATAAGATTATAGCTTATGCCAGTCAGTTTTTTACTTTGAAAACCGGCGATCTTATCTATACAGGAACTCCGGCTGGTGTTGGTAAAGTCGAAATTGGCAATCATCTAATGGGTTATTTAGAAAAAGATAATTTATTGGATGTACATATTCGTTAATACGGAATGTTAAAAAATTGTCAAAAAGCAATAAATAACTTAAAAATTAGTTTTAATGAATATATAATAATATTAACATAAGATTTAATCATTTTAATATAAACTACATGAAGAAAGTGTTGAAGAAATTTTTATTTCTAAATATAGCAGCCGCTTTTACTGTTGGAAGCACTTATGCGCAAAACGGGTCAAAAGATTATAACCCTATACCTACAGGAGTACCATCATTGACTATTACACCCGATGCTCGTGGGGGCGGTATGGGAGATGCAGGAGTAGCTACATCGCCCGATATTTATTCGCAATATTGGAATCCCGCTAAATATGCATTCGCAACGGGGCAAGCCGGAGCGGCTATGGGCTACACGCCTTGGTTGAAAAAGATTGTCAATGACGTTTATCTTGCTTATGGAGTAGGATATTATAAGTTAGGTTCAAGTGATAATCAAGCGCTAAGCGCATCAATTCGTTATTTCAAAATTGGCGATATTCAATTAGCTAACGCTTGGGGATACACAGGTACAAATATTTCACCGTACGAAATGTCTTTTGATATAGGTTATTCTCGTAAATTGACTAATACCTTTTCTGCAGGCGTTACTCTGAGATATATAAGAGTGGATTATTCGGGTGCCGATGATGATACTTCGGCAGATGGAGTTTTTGCCGCAGATATTTCCGGGTATAATGAATCTTATATAAATATAGGACAATCGGAAAGTCTGTTGAGCTTTGGTTTCAATATCTCAAACATTGGAGGTAAAATTTCAAATAATGACGGAATTACTTCAAATTTCATTCCTACCAATTTAAGATTAGGAACATCCTTAATGTATCCTATAAATGATGTCAGTACCATATCAGCAAGTTTAGATTTCAATAAGCTATTGGTTCCTACTCCACCTATTCAAGGAGATGACGAATCTAATGAAGATTATGAAAAAAGATTGAACGATTATCGTGATATAAGTTCTATTTCAGGTATTTTCAAATCATTTGCTACAAAAGATGGAGGTTTTTCTGAAAAAATGAAAGAAATATCTGTATCTGTTGGATTAGAATATGATTACAATGATCAATTTAAAGTGCGGACAGGATATTTTCATGAAAACAAAATGAAAGGTAACCGCCGTTACTTTACATTCGGGGCGGGATTTAAGATGAAATCTATTCAACTGGATGCAGCATATCTTTTATCGACAGTTAGCCAGAATCCTTTGGATCAAACCTTACGTTTAACATTAGCCTATACATTCCCTAAAAGTAACAAATGAAAATACGAGTAGGATTCGGGTACGATGTACACCGTTTGGCTCCAAACCGGGAATTATGGCTTGGAGGTATCAAAATAAATCATACGGAAGGATTATTAGGACATTCAGATGCGGATGTCCTAATCCATGCTATATGCGACGCTATATTAGGCGCTGCTAATATGCGTGATATAGGATTTCACTTTCCTGATACCGCAGGCGAATATAAAAATATAGATAGCAAAATTTTATTGGGAGAAGTAAGAAAACTTGTTGCCGATAAAGGATATACTATTGGTAATATAGACGCTACGGTTTGTGCCGAAAAACCTAAAATCAATCCTCATATTCCGGCCATGCAAAAAGTAATGGCTGAAATACTTCAAATATCCGCAGACGATATTTCCATAAAAGCTACGACTTCAGAAAAGATGGGATTTGTAGGACGTGAAGAGGGATTCTCTGCCTATGCGGTAGTTTTGATAGAGAAAGTCTAAAAATAAAAACATAAATTAGTTTGAAACTATAGATATAAGAACAAATAATTATTTTTCATTTTCTTTGAATCTTGTTTTGGGAAAGAGCAATAGGAATGCACATGTATGAACAAAAAAATTCAAATAACTTCTGATGGTTCTCATACTCTTTTTGTGCCGGAATTGAACGAACATTATCATTCCGTCAATGGTGCAATACAAGAATCAATGCACGTTTTCATAGAAACAGGATTTCATCATTGCTCAAAAAATAAAATAAATATATTTGAGGTAGGCTTTGGAACTGGGCTTAATGCTTATTTGACATTACTTGATATTAATAAAAAAGAAAAAGAAGTTTATTATACTTCAATAGAAAAATATCCTTTAGATCTTGATTTGATAAAACACTTAAACTATACAAATCAACTCGGCTATAATACAGACGAATTATACTTAAAAATCCATCAATCGGATTGGAACACAAACGAGCGGATAACATCTAATTTTTATTTAAAAAAGATTGAAGCTGATTTTACAACATTTGACTTTTCTCTAATAAAATCGGTAGACATTGTCTATTTTGACGCATTTGCTCCGGATAAACAAAATGAAATGTGGTCGCTAGATTTGTTTGATAACCTATATAATGTGATGAATACCGGAGGAATATTAGTTACATACTGCGCTAAGGGTGTGATTCGCAGAAAGTTGCAACAATCCGGTTTCTCAGTTGAACGTTTGCCCGGTCCTCCCGGAAAAAGGGAAATGTTACGTGCCACAAAATAATTATCTTTGTAGTCGATTTTAGATTATAAAGTTTCTCAATGAAAATAGGAAAAATTGAATTTTCGGACAATCCATTGTTTCTTGCGCCGATGGAAGATGTTACGGATATGGGATTCCGTCTTATGTGTAAACGTTTTGGCGCAGATATGGTATATACCGAATTTGTATCCAGTGATGCTCTTATCCGTAGAGTAAATAAGACTGAAGCCAAACTGGCTATCAGTGAACGAGAACGCCCCGTCGCTATTCAGATATATGGGAGAGAAGTAGATGCGATGGTCGAGGCAGCCAGAATATGTGAAGAATATAACCCTGATATTTTAGATATAAACTTCGGATGTCCTGTAAAAAAAGTAGCTGGTAAAGGAGCAGGTTCAGGTATGATGCGTACACCTGAATTGATGTTGGAAATAACGCGAGAGGTTGTCAAAGCTGTAAAAATACCGGTTACGGTGAAGACACGTCTGGGATGGGATAATGATTCTAAAATAATAGTTGAATTAGCCGAACAATTACAAGATACAGGTATTCAGGCTTTAACAATTCACGGACGCACACGTTCTCAAATGTATACGGGAGAAGCTGATTGGTCACTGATTGCGAAAGTAAAAAATAATGCGCGGATGTATATTCCTATTATTGGAAATGGTGATATAAATACGCCTGAAATATGTAAGCAAAGATTCAACGAAACGGGTGTTGATGCAGTTATGATCGGACGTGGTAGTATTGGCGCTCCGTGGATATTTGAAGAGATAAAGCATTATTTAAAAACAGGGCAAAAATCAAAGTCTAAACCTTCTGAATGGTATATGGGTATATTAAAGGATATGATTTCTGAAAATATAGCCAATGCCGGCGAACGTGGAGGAATCTTACATAGCCGAAGACATTTGGCTGCAAGTCCTTTGTTTAAAGGAATAGATGATTTTAAAAAGACCAGAATTTCGATGTTAAGAGCTGACAATAAAGATGAACTATTTAAAATTTTAGATGAAATACCTGATAAATTTTGGCGTTAATCTATTATTTTGAAATATTTAACACATTGTAAAAATTGAATTTATAATAATATTGTAATTTTATAATAATTCTAATCTAAAGTTATTGTATTATGAATTCATCCGTAGACCCTACC
>CALYRA010000196.1 GCA_945292135.1 uncultured Dysgonomonas sp. | reverse complement strand
TGAAAATATATTTTTAATCTTACTTGTTATAAAGCCCATAAGTAAAGGCTGAGCGAAATCTTTAATATAAGGATATGTTATTTGTAAACCATTCAAAACTGTTTGCCAAATTGTAGATGACGCCGATTTATCGTCTTCTTCTTTCGGTTGGCTATCCTTATTGCGGGAAGGAGAAGATTTTCCTCCTAATCCAAAATTTCGTAAAACGGATGTGAATAAGATAGACCCAAAATTGTTAGTAACATATGATAAAGATCGTTTCATATGTTCTTCCATATCTGAACATTCGGATTTCAGCATTATCTTTTCAACGCGTAGTTCTTCTAATGGAGATAATTTTTTAGAATTCTTCATCTGATTCAATTTTACGCATTAATATTATAGCCTTATTCATTAAAAAACGACGTATTTTCTTTTGAAATATAACAACAAATATAAGGCATAAAAACATGCAACCGAAAAGAATACCAAACCCCCCGGCAAAACTATTTAAAATTTCGCCGATAAGAAATGCGATTCCCAAAAGTCCAAAAAATAGCATTCCAATTGTCAATATCAGAACAACGATTGCTAATCCTATAAGAGACAGTATAATACTTATTTTCTCAAAAGTATATAATTTGAAGTATCGAAATTTTTTATTTACATAGTCAATAACTTCATCTTTGAGATCTTCGAACAATGAATTCAGGTCTTTATCTTCGTATCTATCGTTACTTATTTTTTGCATCCAATTCGTCAACTAATTCATCCATTTCTTCTTTGCCTTCATCAGCTACCCCTTTCAGGCTGTCTTTTATCTTATATGCGTAGTCTACTATATCATGAAGAAGTTCATCTCTTTTGTCATATGCCGCAATATAACCAACAGCAGCGCCTAAAGCAGCGCCAACAGCTAAAAATAATAAATTTGATCCTGCTTTTCCCATAACTTTAATTATTTAAATAGTTACTTAATCAGTTTTTCAAGTATAAAACCATTATAAAGTAATAATTGTTTAACGATCCTCTAATATAAATATTTTTTTAATATACAATATGGCTAAAAATACAAAAAAGCTTAATAAAATGGCTCTGATAAATTAAAATCAGAGCCTAAATAAATATGTTATATAATTCCTGTTTTAAATCTCTTCTCCGAACAATGTAGCTGATGTATTCCCTGTTATCCGTACTTTTACTAAATCTCCAATACGATGTTTTCCTTTATCAATTATTACGACTTTATTTTGAGACGTACGTCCAAATATCTGTTCTTTGGAACGCTTGGAAAATCCTTCTACTAAAATCTCAAATGTTTTACCTACATCTTTTACATTACTCTTCAAAGAACATTCATTTTGGAGTTCTATAATTTCTTGCAAACGTTTTACTTTTACGTCTTCGGGTATATCATCTTCAAGATGGCGCGACGCATAAGTGCCGGGACGCTCGGAATATTTGAACATAAAAGCCGAGTCAAAGCAAACTTCCTCCATTAATGAAAGCGTCTCCTGATGGTCTTCTTCCGTTTCAGAGTGATAACCACACATGATATCCGTTGATAATCCGCAATCTGGAATAATACGACGTATGGCTGCAATACGATCTAAATACCACGCCCGGTCGTATTTTCTTTTCATAACTTCAAGCATACGTGTACTTCCCGACTGTATTGGTAAATGAATGAATTTGCAGAGATTATCATATTTTGCAATAACTTCCAAAGTTTCGTCGGTCATATCGGTAGGATACGAAGTCGTGAAACGAATACGCATATTAGGTGCAGCTTTTGCAGCCAATTCGAGCAAAGCGGAAAAATTGACAACCGAATCATCTTCATTCTTAAAATTGTATGAATTGACATTCTGACCTAATAATGTTACTTCTTTAAATCCTCTCTCTCGAAGATCATTCAACTCATTAAGGATGCTTTGAGGTTCACGGCTGCGTTCTCGCCCTCTTGTGTATGGAACTATACAATAGGAACATACTTTGTTGCAACCTCGCATTATGGAAATGAAGCTTGATATATGGTTTCCCCCTATTCTTAGTGGAATTACATCCTTATAAGTTTCTGTTTTGGAAAGCTGAACATTAATTGCTTTTTCGCCGCTTTCCGCTGCTCCTATCAAATTGGGCAAATCCAAATAGGCATCGGGTCCGACTACAACATCGGCATGATGTTTTTCGAGTAATTCTTCTTTTGCACGTTCCGCCATACAGCCTAATACGCCTATTATCATATTGGGTTTTCTTTTTTTGCGAATCGCATTAAAATACTCAAGTCTTTGAATTACTTTCTGTTCTGCATTATCGCGTACCGAACAGGTGTTAACAAATACTGCATCCGCATCTTCCATTTTGTCTGTAATGGTATAACCATCCATTTGCATGACCGATGCTACGACTTCTGTGTCTGCCACATTCATTTGACATCCATAAGTCTCGATGAACAGTTTTTTTTCGTCAGTAGTCGTGGATTTAGAGTCCAGTCCTTTTTCGTTGTTCATTATTGTTTCAGATTATATAATTGTTGTATAATTAGGTTTTCTCAAACCTTTTAATTTTGGTGCAAATATAGTGATTCTTATTTTGGAGGGTTTATTAAATATAAGTTATTGAATAAGATTTTTATTATTTATATTGTCTATTTATATATCATTTATATAGATTTATTTTAAACTCTGATAAGCTTCTTATAATCTTATGTAGGAATTGAATTATTGTAAAAAATAAATCTACTCTTCTTTAGCTATAAAACTTTTCTGAAGGGTTTTAATAAAATTATATCCGATATCATAAGTTTTATTTCCAATCGTATAATAACGTCCATCTGAAGCAACTGTTATTATCTGTCCGCTACTTGCAGTCACATTAAATATATACATCTTCACAAATGGTAATTTTATTTCTTTTGCTTCTGACAATAAGTATTTAAGATAAACTGTTTCGGCTTTATTTAGATATAAGCGTTCTTTACCTTTGCTTATAGACAAAGTCTCGGACTTCAAAAAATCATTTTTCGGCTTATATTTATTCAACATAGTTTGTTGTTTTATGAGCTGCAAAGCATTGTATGCCCATTGAAATTCGGTCGGAGAACATCCTCCTTTATCCGAAATATTTTTATAAATTCTGCCATCTTTTATGAAAAGGACTTCGACTGTTTGCAAATCTGTCACAGGCAACAAATAACTTTCTTGCATTTTATCAATATTGGCTATTTGAAATGCTCTTTCTATCTGATTGAAATATGAGGTATCCAAATCCGCCTTATATAAGCCGTTAATTACGTTATATTTTGTTCCATTGTATAAGAATAATCCATCTTTGCCTATCAGTATATCATTGATGGGGCAAGTACCATTACATCCTGTTGTGGATAATACGATTTGATCGAAAGTCGGTTGATTATCAAGATTTTTTTCTATACGGGCAAAACATTCAAATTTGTTATTATCATATTGAAATTCCAACGTATCTTTTTCTATTCGAGACAGTTTGTAGCTATCCCACAATCCCGTAGCTAAGTTGAATATCCTCAATGTATCATTCTTTACCGAATAATTGGTATTGGTTCCCAAATAAACTTCGTTTCCTGTATTTGTAGGATCTTCTACAAAATATCCTGCCTTATTGTCACATGAACCGTCCGAAAAGAATTCATAACCATTTGTATTCTTAGATATAAGTACCTCATTATTTGGTACGCTATCAATCTCAAGGCTATCATTAATCGAAGAATCTATGCGTTCGACAGATTTCCAAAGTCCTACAATACGTTCGTCGCCCTCTCCTTTTGGTTTTTTATTACTGCAAGATTGGAATGATAAAAAAAGAAAAGTTTCAAGAATGAGTATTATGTGTATATACGATTTCATAAATTCTAATTGTGTTTATTCATTATCATTTATTAATGTCCATCGGGTACTATTTTTTTCACGTACCGCGCTTTGTCCGATTTGCATATCCGGTAATTTCCTTAATGCAGGCTCTAACTCAAGAATTTCTTCTACTGCAACTAAGTATGCGTCTTCGTCATCTGTAATTTCTTCATCACCAAAGAGTTGCCAATCGCCATCTTCATCGTAAAACACATAGGTTATTGGCGAATCATTGCATAAAACATAACTGGTGGTAAGTATGGATTTATTTTTATTCTCTTCTTTCAGCTTCATTTTACATTTATTTTTAATGTACAAAGATAATGTAATTGTGCATAGTCAAGTTAATCTTGAAAAAAGTTCGTTAATTTATTAACAATAAGGTTTATTTTTTTTTGGATATTGTGTTATTAAAAAACTCTTTTTTGAAGCATCGTTGTGTTTTCATTTTTTAAGAAAATTCA
>CALYRA010000195.1 GCA_945292135.1 uncultured Dysgonomonas sp. | reverse complement strand
AGATCAGAACAACGATAATTTCACGGACGTAACTCTTCAAAACAGAATATCGGTATTCAATAAATGGAATTTTAAACGCGAAGACAATAAGATTGCGAGTCTCGGAATGCGTTATGTATATGAAGACCGTTGGGGTGGAGAGATGAATTGGAATAAAGATTGGCGCGGAAGCGATTCTATTTATGGGGAAAGTATATACACAAACCGGTTTGAGTTGATAGGCGCATACCAATTGCCGATCAGCCAAAATATATTCACACAGTTTTCCTACAATTGGCATGATCAGAATTCATGGTATGGTAATATTCCCTACATGGCAAAGCAACACGTCTTATTCGGACAAATGTATTGGGATAAAAAAATAGCCAGTCAACACAATTTATTATTAGGCGCATCTTTACGTTATACATATTACGATGACGGAACTCCCGCCACAGCAAGTGCCGACGGGCTAAAGAATAAGCCTGAAAAAACACCCTTGCCGGGAATATTCATTCAGGATGAATGGGCTATTGATAGTAAAAGCACATTGCTCGGAGGATATAGGTATGATCATGACAAAAATCATGGTAGCGTACATTCTCCACGCTTAGCTTATAAATTGACGCTGAATAATACAAACATTATCAGAGCCAGTTTTGGTACAGGATTTCGTGTCGTCAATATCTTTACAGAAGACCATGCCGCGCTGACCGGAGCCAGAGAAGTTATAATAGCGCAAGAATTGAAACCTGAAAAGTCATATAACGCAAACCTGAATTATGTACTAAAAATACCTTCAGATGCTTTCTTTATAGGTTTTGATATAACCGGATTTTATTCATATTTCACAAATAAGATTGTAGGAGATTTTGACAGTGACCCCAATAAAATCATATATGATAATTTGCGCGGGCATGCCGTATCACAAGGTGCGTCTCTTAATATAGAAACGATATTTAACTTTCCGCTTACCGTTATGGCAGGTATTACCTTTGCGGATGTGTATACCGATCAGGAGAACGATAAAGGCATAAGGGAAAAAGTGCAACAACTTCATGCTCCAAAATGGTCAGGAACATTTTCAGCCGATTATAAATTTCCAAAGGATTTTACGGTTAATTTAACCGGTACATGGAACGGTCCGATGCGTCTTCCCATATTACCCGAAGATTATCGCCGCGAATATTCACCATGGTTCTGTATTGCGAATGTGCAATTAAGAAAATCTTTCAAAAACGGAATTGAGATATATGGTGGGGTAAAGAATTTATTTAATTTTGTCCCTAAAGATCCGATTATGCGCCCATTCGACCCGTTTGATAAGCATGTAGATGATCCTATCAACAATCCGCATGGGTATACTTTCGATCCAAGTTACAATTATGCGTCTTTACAAGGGATTCATACAGTTATAGGAATACGATACAACTTGTGGAAATGATATTGAAATAAGATTCGCCACATTTTAGCGTTTGTTTAATATAAATTAAATGTCTGTAATATTTATGATATGTATAATGAAGATGATCATGATCCGCAAAACATAATGAAGAGTAATCTGACCCAACTTAAACTTGGGGAGGTTGCTGTTATTTGCGGAATAATGGTAAATTGTGATAATACGATCCGACAGAGATTGCTGGATTTAGGTTTTGTAAAAGGAGCCGAAGTTAGCGTTCAGAACATAAGTCCGTTGGGTGATCCTGTCGCTTACTGTGTTCACGAAACATTGATAGCCCTTCGTAAAGAAGATGCGCTGTTCGTACAAATAATAAAAGATAAAGAACACGACGATGTTGAATAATGCTTGTAAAATATGTGAGCTTAATCCGGAATCGGGTTTAAAAAGGTTAGGTAAGCAATCCGATAAATCGGATTACACTATTGCCTTAGCCGGCAATCCCAACACAGGGAAAAGCACTGTTTTCAATGCTTTAACCGGCTTGCGTCAACATACGGGCAATTGGCCGGGGAAAACCGTAGTCAAAGCGGAGGGAAGTTTTTCGTATAAGACCAACCATTACAAGTTGGTCGATCTGCCCGGTACATATTCACTTTTATCCGATTCGGAAGATGAGGAAGTCGCACGTGATTTTATTCTTTTCGAAAAACCGGATGTAACAGTTGTGGTAGTTGATGCCGGAAGGCTCGAACGAAATCTTAGTCTGGTCTTGCAAATATTGCAAATCACTCCTAAAGTCGTCATGTGCCTTAACTTAATGGATGAAGCGGAAAGGCACGATATTAAGATTGATTATCGAACGCTTGGTAGGGAATTACATATACCGGTCATTCCGACAACTGCCCGTAGCAAAAAGGGACTGGATAATCTGCTTCAGGCAATAGCTCAGGTAGCGGAAGGTAATTTCAATATAAAGTCTGCAACCATCAAAGGATTGTCCGAACAAACAAGTAACGTCGTGAAGAAAATAGCGGATCGATTGGATAAATTTGCCCATGGTTTTCTTTCAACCCAATGGGTAGCTTTACGATTACTGGAAAATGACCAGAGTATAATAAACGGACTAAAACAAAATAAGCTATCTTTAAATTTAAGTGAAAATGAAATAAGCGATATTTTAAAAATAGCTGAAGTTAGCCGGCAAAGTATAAAAAATAATACAATATACGATAACCTTACGGAAACGATCTATTTACGCATAAACGATTTGGTAAAAGATACGGTCAGGAAAGGTAATGCCCGGCAGGCTTTTAATATTGATCGGACAATAGATAATATCGTAACCAGTAAAGTATGGGGATTTCCAATCATGCTTTTATTATTGGGTATTGTGTTTTGGCTGACGATTACAGGAGCGAACTATCCTTCTCAACTTTTATCGGATCTGTTGATAGGTACAGTTTACCCATTGCTTAAAGATTTGACGTCGTCTCTACATTTTCCGCTATGGCTTAGCGGTTTACTTGTAGACGGTATGTATTTATCTACAGCATGGGTTGTATCTGTTATGTTGCCTCCAATGGCTATTTTCTTTCCATTATTTACGCTGTTGGAAGATTTCGGATATCTGCCTCGTGTCGCGTTCAATCTCGATTATCTCTTTAAAAAAGCAGGCGCACATGGTAAACAAGCATTGACTATGAGCATGGGGTTTGGATGCAATGCCGCAGGAGTCGTAGCAACAAGAATAATAAATAGTCCCCGCGAAAAATTAATTGCCATCATAACCAATAATTTTTCATTGTGTAACGGACGGTGGCCTACTCAAATCGTGATTGCAGGAATTTTTATAGGAGCTTTAGTTCCCTCCGGATTGTCACAAATTGTTTCGACATTGGCTGTTGTAGGCATAGTTTTGCTAGGGATTGTTTTTGCGTTTATTGTTTCATATTTTTTATCTAAAACTTTACTCAAAGGAGAATCTTCATTTTTTGTTTTGGAATTGCCGCCATACCGTCCACCTAAAATATGGAAGACAATATATACATCCTTGATAGACAGGACACTGATTGTATTATGGAGAGCAATTATTTTTGCCATGCCTGCCGGAGCTGTAATATGGTTGATTTGTAATATTGATATAAGCAACCAAAGCGTTGCCCTATGGATTATTGATGGGTTGGATCCTATTGCAATTGTGTTTGGCTTAAATGGCGTGATTTTATTAGCTTACGTTCTGGCGATTCCGGCTAACGAAATAGTGATACCGACAATACTGATGTTAACGACTTTAGTGATTGGTAATTCTGCGCTTGGAAGCGGAGCGGGTGTCCTTTTTGAAGGATCGGATGCGGAGATATCAACCCTACTGCATGCCGGAGGATGGACAATCTTGACTGGTATCAATTTAATGCTTTTCAGCCTGCTTCATAATCCGTGCAGCACAACAATATATACCATATATAAAGAGACAGGTAGTGCCAAATGGACTTTCGTCGCAAGCATCCTACCACTAATATTAGGTTTTATTGTGTGTTTTATTGTAACTCGAATATGGGAATTATTTGTATAGACAAGGAATAAACCCAAAATCTGTTATTCTTTTAATACTATAAGATTTTATTTCCTTGTCAAGTTTCCCCGCTATGTTAGCAGACTTCATTGTGTAGATTGATTTCAGTAAAAATGGAAATGATGTTTTGCTACCCATTATAAATGTAAATTGTTTGGATAGTATTAATTGCAGACAAATTTTCAATAGGAGACTTAGTTTTTTAACTTTAGTCTGGCAAATAAATATTCTTTTTTTATCTAATAAGTAGGCGTTTAAATTTTTTGAAAAAAAGATTTTTAGAATGTTATTTAGGAGAGTAGTTTACAATGTAAAAAACTGAATATCAAATTCTTATTTTGTTACTCATTCTAAAATTCAAAATAAACAGACAATAGAATTAAAATG
>CALYRA010000194.1 GCA_945292135.1 uncultured Dysgonomonas sp. | reverse complement strand
CTACACCAAATACCCATTCTATTCTCCGACGTTCTACATTAAAATTATTTATATATCCACTGCTCAAACTGCTATTCGGGACAAATACTTTTAAATTATCGCCGGTAGTGAGTACCGTGTGGAAAATTTGTATTTCCTCAACCGTTCCGGCAACATTAGCGGTACTAATATTATCTCCGATCTTAAAAGGTTTAAACAACAGTATGATAATTCCTCCGGCAAAATTCGATAAATTTCCGCTCAAAGCCATACCTATTGCGACTCCGGCAGATGCTATCAAAGCGGCAAAAGAAGTTGTCTGAATACCCAATGCGCCGATAACAGCCATCAATAGCATTACAGTTAGCGTAATATTGACCAGACTTCCGACAAAAGTCCAGACAGCAGGAGCTACATCCCGATTGTGAAGTATTTTTTTTACCAGTTTATTGATGAACTTTATAATATAACGTCCGACAATGAAAATGATTAATGCTTTAAGGATTGCTAACCCAAGATGTGTTCCTTGATCAAGAAGCGTTTCTAAAATTCTCTCTAAGTTTGAGGGAGATGTTACCTGTAGCACGAAGTAATTCATATTAATATATTTTGTTAATATTTTTTTATTTAAACTCCCGACAAATTAATAATGATGCTAAATAATCAGACGGTCTTTTATCGAAAGCTATTGTAAATATTAACACATGTAATAAATATATTGTTTGTGCGTTTCTTCGATTTTAATCATTGAATTTTGAGTTTCAAATTCACCGGATAATAAAAAAGCCTCCTTGTTTGGGAGGCTTTTATTATAAGAAAAATCTATTCATTCATGTATATCTTTTTCCACATCCAGTAATTCTACTTCAAATATTAATCCCGAGAATGGTTTGATAACACCCATATCCTTTCCGCCATAAGCTAATTCATAAGGTATATAAAGAGTCCATTTTGAACCTTTAGGCATAAGAAGTAGCGCTTCATTAAAACCCCTGATCAATTGACCTACATTAAACTCAATCGGTTCGCCACGATCTACGCTACTGTCAAAAACCGTTCCATCAAATAAAGTTCCATGATAATGAACTTTCACTTTATCATTTACTTCAGGGATAATTCCAGTTCCTTTTTTCTCAATTTTATACTGCAATCCGCTAGGACGAACTATTATACCGGGTTTAGATTTATTTTCTTCGAAGAATTTAGCCTCTTCAGCTATTTTATCCGCATATTGAGATTTTAATTCTTCAGCAGCCTTACGGTCATTTTCCTCTTGCATTCTGTTCATGCAATTTTCCATTACCTGTTGAGGATTATCGATCAACAAAGGTTGGTTACGCAAAGAAGTTAATAGTCCTGCCAAAAAAATTTGGTTATTGATGCTTTCGTTAGATCCAGTAGGGAAGTTTTTTAATGAATTTTTTATTTGCTCAGCAATAGCTATTCCGCTATTAGATAATAATACATCTTTGTCGGTTTCGGACATAGCTTGCATGAAGCCGTTGAGGAAAATTGGTAAATTCCTATTATTAATGGCATTTGCCGAATCCATTTTTGTCTTGTATTCCTTTTCTATAGAAGCTTTTTTTACCGCGTCATCTTCAGCGTCAATCAATGGCTTATATTGATTGGAAATCGAAGCCGTATCGGCAATTACGCCTAACATGCTAAGATATTCAGGTAAACCCTGTGCCATATTAACACCCAAAGCATAAGACAATGTATCTGACGGCATTTTTAAATTTGGCGCCGGTGGTAAAATTGTCTTTACTTGTTTTTTTTGAGCGAATATGCTAAGAGGCATTAAAGCTCCGACAAAAATTAGGGTAATAAAGATTATTTTTTTCATATCAGTAATTTATAAATATTTGACTTCATATTCGTTGTCTGAATTTTAGATGCGGCACAAAGATAACACTTTATGTTATCAAATAATAAGGCATTAGACAAACTTATTTTAATTATCTGGCAAAAACATGAAAATGATTGATTAACTTTACAGCCTGTTTTGTAATATAGTCTGATAGTTAAGTCAGGAAGCAAAACAGTTGAATATAATTGTATAAAAATTTAATGAAGACATTTGAAGAATTAGGTGTTGCTGCCGAAATACGAAAAGCAATTGAAGAAATGGGTTATGAGAACCCAATGCCTGTACAAGAAGAAGTGATTCCATATTTACTGGCCGAAACAAATGATGTAATAGCTCTAGCTCAAACAGGAACCGGTAAGACAGCCGCATTTGGGTTGCCTGTATTACAAAAGATAAATACAAAAGAAAACGTGCCTCAGGCGCTTATTCTTTGCCCAACACGTGAATTGTGTTTGCAAATAGCAGGAGATTTAGCTGATTATTCCAAATATATCGACAATCTTCGTGTATTACCTGTATATGGCGGGTCAAGTATCGAAAGTCAGATCAAATCTTTAAAGAGAGGCGTTCAAATAATTGTAGCTACTCCGGGTAGACTTATCGACTTG
This sequence comes from uncultured Dysgonomonas sp., assembly GCA_945292135.1. Taxonomy (GTDB): domain Bacteria; phylum Bacteroidota; class Bacteroidia; order Bacteroidales; family Dysgonomonadaceae; genus Dysgonomonas. Next base: position 1,891 of record CALYRA010000194.1, on the reverse strand, counting down.
ATTAATCGCAAAACAGTAAACTTAGAAAAAGTTCGTTATGTCGTTTTAGACGAAGCAGACGAAATGTTGAACATGGGATTTACAGATAGTATAGATGAAATATTATCAAAAGTACCGGATAATCGCACCATGTTATTGTTTTCGGCTACAATGCCGAAAGAGATAGCGAAAATTACTCGCAAATACATGAATGAACCGAAAGAAATTACGATTGGACGTAAAAATGAAGGGTCAAATAATGTAAAACATGTTTATTATTTAGTACATGCGAAAGATAAATATTTAGCGTTGAAACGTCTGGCAGACTATTATCCGAACATCTATGGTATAATTTTTTGCCGTACGCGTCGCGAAACCCAAGAGATTGCGGATAAACTTATACAAGATGGATATAACGCAGATTCATTGCATGGAGATTTGTCGCAAGCTCAACGTGATTATGTGATGCAAAAATTTCGCATCAAAAATATCCAGTTATTAGTAGCTACGGATGTTGCCGCTCGCGGATTAGATGTTGATAGCCTTACTCATGTAATAAACTATGGTTTGCCGGATGATATAGAATCCTATACGCACCGCAGCGGTCGTACAGGTCGTGCAGGTAAAACAGGTATTTCGATGGCTATAATCCATGTAAAAGAAAAAGGAAAAATCCGTGAAATAGAAAAAATTATCAATAAAAAATTTGAAGTCGGCGAAATTCCTTCCGGACATGAGATATGTGAAAAACAATTACTTAATTTCGTAGACAGGCTCGAAAAGGTAAAAGTAAATGAAGAAGAAATCGGACCGCTTTTACCATCCGTATATCGTAAATTGGATTGGTTAGAGAAAGAAGATATTATTAAACGCGCCGTTTCACTCGAATTTAACCGCATAATTGATTATTATCGCGATGCGCAGGATATAGAAACGCCATCATCATATTCGTCCCGCGACGAAAAATCTTATCCACGTCGTTCAGAACGTTCATCGAGTGGAGGACGTCAAGCCGAAAAAGGTTACACCCGCTTATTTATCAATGTGGGACGTACAGATAATGTTAATCCCGCAACATTAATGGGATTGGTTAACGATTACGTACAAGGAAAAGTAACCATTGGTCGAATAGATATAATGCAAAATTTTTCATTCTTTGAAGTACCAGAACGCGATGCTGCTAATGTTATCAAAAGTATGAATCGTCAGGATAACAATGGACGCCGTATATCTATTGAGATAGCTCAAGGAGGAGATGGCGGCGGCAATCGAAACCGTAGTAGTCGCAGGAGCCAACGTTCAGAAGAAGGGTACAGGAGTTCCGGAAACCGGAGCCGACATTCGCGTTCCGATGGAAGTTCTTCAAGTCGAGGAAGCCGATCCGGAGGAAGCAGCAGCCATCGAAAAGGCGGTAGCAGATAATAAGCAAAAAGACGACTCGGTTTGATTTCGATTTATTTTATTGAATAAAAATATTTAAAATAGAAATAAATTGCTATTTTTAATTCTGTTAAGGAAGAACATACTTCCTTATCAGAATTTATATTTGTCGGGTTGCTCAATTTTATATTTCAGTTCAAACTTAAATACATAGCTTTTTGTTACATTTATTTTTAATCCTTTAACCGTTTATCTTTATACTAAATGTTTTATAATGCCTTGTTTCAATGGACATTGATTGAAAGTTTGCGATTGTATTTTTCTTTAATTTTAAGTCCATAAACATAGTGATATGAAAAAAACGCTACTTATATTAACCTTTCTTTCATTAGTTCTTTCCGTATATAGTATAGATAGGCAATTGGATTCTTTATTGAACGTTTTAGATAATGCGATAAAAGAACGTCACATTTATGTTAATAAGAAAAAGGACTTCATTAAAGAGCTTGAGAATCAGGCGGCAAATACAGAT
>CALYRA010000193.1 GCA_945292135.1 uncultured Dysgonomonas sp. | reverse complement strand
AATACATAGACAATATGAATTTTAATTTAAAGAAAAAAATTGTAATTATACTGGTATCCTATCTTTTTTCTTTCAGTGTGATAGCTCAGGTTACCATCGGATCCAACGAAAAACCTGTTGAAGGAAGTATTTTACAATTGAAAAACGTTACGGGCAATGGTTCTATAACAGCTACAAAAGGATTATTATTACCTCGTGTGGCATTGACAGATTTAAATCGTCTGTATCCAATGTTTGAAAATGATCCCGACTATGTTAACGGCGTAACCACTAATGAGAGAAATCTTGAACATATAGGATTGGTAGTGTATAATTTGGGGTGTCAGATGACCGGTGAGGGATTTTATGTATGGTCAGGTAATAAATGGATAGCTGTACTTCCAAAACAAATACAATCGACAGATATATATAAAGGAGCAAATTGCTATATAGCAAAAACTGATAGTAAATTAAATATTCCTGTTCAAAGAGCTTTTAGAGTTTGGAAGGATTATCAAAAAGCAGGTTCTAATGCAACTGATGATGAGATTGATGCCGGTAAAGTTCTTGATTTAACCGCTGTAAATAATCTTGAGGGGAATCTTACTGTAGAGGTACTATGGGAACAATCTGAAGCTAAGGATGATACAGATGTATTAGCTTCAGTACCTACAATAGCCGGTACTGGTGAAAATGCTGAAATACAAATAGTAACAAGTGATAAAACTGGCAATGTTGTATTAGCGTTGAAAATAAATAATAAGGTTGTAGGGACTTGGCATATATGGATTCCTAGAACTGATCCTACTCATTTAGACGCTCAAATTTATTGTTATGGCGGATTAGTATGGATGGATAGGAACTTAGGCGCAACAGATACAATTCCTAACTCAAAAAATACTTATGGACTTTATTATCAATTTGGTCGGATGTTACCATTCAAAAATGGAACGCTAGGACAATTAGTTCCTTCCGAAAATAAAAAAGTTAATGAAACATTGAATTTGGCACTTGCTATTCAAAGTCCAAATTTTATAACTTATGGTAAACATACTGATGTTTTTAATGATTGGTATTCTGATATTAGTGGAATATGGACTAGTAGATGGTCAGGAAATGGTGAACCTAAATCTCCTTTTGATCCATGTCCCGAAGGATGGAGAGTACCATTTAAAGAGAATAATGAAAGTCCTTGGCCTGAATTTACAAATGCTATGAAACCTGGTAATTGGAATGACGGTTTTTATTATTATACTAGTAAAAATGTTAGTTTAGGGTATTGGCCTGCGGCAGGAAATATTACGCATGAAACAGCAAAATATGACCAACTATCTGAAATAGGTTCAAACTGGAGCGCGACTTATTCAGGTCGTAGTAATAAATATCATCGATTGTTATTTTCTCAACCTCTAATTTTAATTGATACCAGAAGTCTACTAACAAATGCACTTTCTATTCGCTGTGTTGCTGAATACGAATAAAATATCATTAAAATATTAAATTAAGAGCTTGTATTAAATTAATAATATGAGCTTTTTTTATGTTATTCTTTATCTATATATAGAATGACAATAATTAATTGTAAATCTTTATTATCATTCAGTTAAGTTCTAATAATTAATTAAAAACCAAACTTAATCGTAATGAAAAAAATTTTGTGGAGTTTGTTGGGAATATTATTATTTCTAACATCTTGTAGTGATGAGGATGATTTTAAAGACCATTTATTTAAAACAGAAAACACCCGATCAGATAATCATTTTAGTGGCGTAAAAATACCTGATAAAATTAGTACTAAAGGAATTGCTCAAAAATATAAATTATGGTCTAACGGAACAACTATTAAAGTCAAATTTCTGAACGGATCAAATGATTACAAGCAAAAAGTGAAATCCTTTGCCAAAGAGTGGGAAAAATACGCAAACATAAAATTCGATTTTATTGAAAGTGGAGATGCTCAAGTACGAATAGGTTTTGATTGGAATAATGAACGTTATATTACATGGTCATATGTTGGTACTGACTGTGAGATGGTAAATGATCAGAATGAAGCTACGATGAGTTTTGCGGATTCAAAATACCTTTCCGATGAAGAATTTCATGCCGAAGTACTCCGTATGTTTGGAATGGTTTTAGGTCTCGAATTGGAACATCGTCAAATTGATTTCAACCCTCAATGGAGAAGGGACATAAGCCGTTATTGGACTAATGAAGTTTTGGATATACCTTGGAAGGAATTAGCTAAATATGTATTCAATCCTTTGAAAGAAGCTGATACAGTACACAATAAAGAATATGATCCATTATCAATAATGGTTTGGCCTTTTCCTAAAAGTTATTTATTGAATAGTGATGGTAATCTGATATTATCTGATACAGATAAACAATTTATAGCTAAGTTGTATCCTAAGGATAATGATTTAGGTGAACCGATTTTGTCATTTACATTTGCTTTTAATGAATCAAAAGATAAACCAAAGAAAAATATTCTTTTCTATTGTATATTTAGTAATGATGTGATTATAGATCTTGGTGATAATATTCTTTGGGGTGGTGAAACAAAATATACCCTGCCAAATACCGAAGGAATTTTTAGTAATATGTTATTAAACTTTGATTTTACAGAATCTAAATTGAGTGAACATACAATTAAAATTTATGGAGATTCCAAAGCTTTAAAACTTGTACTTTTTGGAGGTTTTGACAATATAAAATATACTAAAAATTTAGATATTTCTAAAAATGAAGCTTTAACAGATTTTTATTTTCAAGCATTTAATTTAGATAAAATAGATGTTTCCAAAAATCAAAATTTAGAAATATTATCATTAGGTAAAAATAAGTTAGAAAGTATTGATATTTCCAATAATAAATTTTTGAGTGTAATTTATATTGAAAATAATCCAATAATAGAAAATTTAGAAAATCTGCAATCTTTTATTCACCAAATGCCGGATCGTACCGGTAAAAAACGGGGAACAATATCTAAAGATAATGGGATTTATACTTATGGAGAATTACAATTATCCGATCATCCGAATATTGATTTTATAAAAGATGAAGTTGAAGCTAAAAATTGGGATTTATCAATTTGCAACGATTAATTAAAATAAGACTTTTTCATTACAAGCCATCCTATATCGGGTGGCTTTTTGTTTAATAATGAATTGACAAAAAAACGTTATCTTTGCAAAGAATAACTAACTAAAAAAAGAAAATACTAAAATAATGGCATTACAATGTGGCATCGTCGGGCTTCCGAATGTTGGTAAATCAACGCTTTTCAACTGTTTATCCAATGCTAAAGCTCAATCTGCAAATTTTCCTTTCTGTACGATAGAACCAAATGTCGGCGTTATTACCGTACCGGATGAACGTTTGAACAAATTAGCAGAAATTGTAAAACCTAATCGCATAGTACCTACTACTGTCGAAATAGTTGATATAGCCGGATTGGTAAAAGGTGCCAGCAAAGGCGAAGGACTTGGAAATAAGTTCTTAGCCAATATTCGTGAAACAGACGCTATTATTCATGTGCTTCGCTGTTTCGATGACGATAACATAACCCATGTAGACGGAAGTGTAAATCCTGTTCGTGACAAAGAGATAATTGATACAGAACTTCAATTAAAAGATCTTGAAACAGTAATGTCTCGTATCCAAAAGGTTGAGAAGCAAGCTAAAACAGGAGGAGATAAAGAAGCTAAACATATGTATGAAATCTTGTTACAATTTAAAGAAGCATTGGAACAAGGTAAATCTGCGCGTACGGTTAGTTTCGAAAATAAGGAAGACGAAAAACTAGCTAAATCAATCTATTTGCTTACATATAAGCCTGTTTTATATGTTTGTAACGTTGACGAATCTAGCGCTTCAAAAGGAAATAAATATGTAGAGCAAGTACGTGATGCCGTAAAAGATGAAGGCGCGGAAATTCTTATTGTAGCTGCTAAAATTGAATCTGAAATAGCAGAGTTTGAAACTTATGAAGAACGCGAAATGTTTCTTTCCGAAATAGGTCTAAAAGAATCAGGCGTTGCCCGTCTTATTAAAGCAGCTTACAAATTGCTTGATTTACAGACGTATTTTACATGTGGTGTACAAGAAGTACGCGCTTGGACTTATCTTAGAGGTTATAAAGCTCCACAATGCGCAGGGGTAATACATACTGATTTTGAAAAAGGATTTATCCGCGCGGAGGTGATTAAATACGAAGATTTTATAACTTTAGGTTCGGAAACAGCGGTTAAAGAAGCTGGAAAAATGAATGTGGAAGGTAAAGAATATATTGTACAAGATGGCGATATAATGCACTTTAGATTTAATGTTTAATTAAAGGAAGTATTAATCTTATTTTTAATATTGATTCTTATTTTTTAGTAAACTCATCATTTCAAACTCATCACTAAAATCTAATAATAAGAGTTT
>CALYRA010000192.1 GCA_945292135.1 uncultured Dysgonomonas sp. | reverse complement strand
TACGATAAGAATAGAAGTTATACCCGTCGAATTTTGTCAAGCCGTTCCATGTTGAAAACCACATAAAACCTTTGTTATCCTGTAATATACTCATTATAGTATGTTGCGGCAACCCATCATCAGTACCATAATGTTCAATATAACATTTCAATTGTCCATGTGTATTTACACAGAATAGTAATCCAAGTATTAGTAGGTATATTTTGGTATACATAATTTAATGAATGAAAACAAGAAATAAATATAAATTAAAAAATTTAAGAAGAAACCTTAAAATATATCATTTAGAGAGAAAATGCCCCCTGAAAAGTCAAATTGTCCCCCTTTATCAATTCTTTTCAATTAAAAATTAATATTTTTTATATTTAATATGCTAATAAATTGATCTGTTTTTTGCCACTAATACAAACTTTATATTTCTTCGATACTTTCTAGACATTAAAGTAAGAACAAAATATAACCCTTTAAAAGTCAAATTATCACCCGTAAGCAGGATATATAAATATTAATATTGTGTGTTAATTTTAACTTAATTTAATCTATTCTATAAACTTAAATCTAAATTTTAAACCTTTATAACCATGCAAAAAACAAGAATGAAGTACCTATTGGTGATTACTTTTTTGAGCTTATTTTGTTGGCACAATCTATATGCCCAGGATAGGATCATAAAGGGTCTCGTTATTAGTGGCACTGACAATGAACCACTTATCGGGGTTACGGTGAAAGCAAAAGGATTTGGGACAGGAGTGATTACTGATATTGATGGTAATTATTCAATTACTGTTCCTGCGAATGCCAAGACCCTTGTCGCGACTTACGTAGGTATGCGCGAAACTGAAGTCGCAATTACAGGTCCGGTCGTTAACATTACGATGCAGGATAATCAGACCGAATTGGACGAAGTTGTTGTTATCGGCTATGGAGTTCAGAAAAGGCGTGATTTAACAGGTGCAATAACTTCAGTAAAGGGAGAAGATTTGGTTGCGAGTCCCGTGTCCAATGTCGCTCAAGCCCTTCAAGGTAAAATGTCAGGGGTCAACGTTACCACTATGGATGGTCGTCCTGATGCTGAAATGAAAATCAGAGTACGTGGAGGAACATCCATTACGCAAAATAATGACCCTCTTTACATCGTAGACGGCTTTACAGTGAGTTCGATAGCAGACATTCCGGGCGATCAGATTGCGTCTATAGATGTTTTGAAAGATGCGTCTTCAACAGCAATTTATGGAGCAAGGGGTGCGAACGGCGTTGTACTTATTACGACGAAATCACCAAAATCCGGTCGTCTGACAATAACATATGATGGCTATGCCCAATTCAAAAGACCGACAAAAAGACAAAAAATGTTAGACCCATATGATTATGTTGTTGCCAACTGGGAATATGATTATTTATTAAAAGCGAATAACGGAGAAACTTGGGCGCGTGCGATGGGTATAGGAAATTATTCAAATTGGACTGAAGGATCAATAACAATAAATAATCCTCAAGGTATTGACGCTTATAAAAATATAAGTTCTTCGAATCCGGAAAAGAGTATTATTGATAACGCTTTTTCTCAATCTCATAATGTGAGTATCAATGGAGGAACTGATAAAACAAAGTATAATTTATCATTTAATTATTTAAGCGATGAAGGAATAAAGATGGCGTCAAGTTTCAAGAGGATGAATGTAATGGCGAAGTTGTCTCAGGAAATCGTCAAGAATTTGAAATTTGATTTTGACGCTCGTTATTCAAGACGTACGGCGTTCGGAGATGAAGGTTATCGCAATTCGGTAGGTTCAAACATTAACCGTTCGGTACGTTACATAGCTTTTACCCCTCTTGGCGATGTTAGTGATGCAAACAGTAAACTAAATATGGACAATAAATATATAAGCCCGGATTATAAACCTTCAAACTTAATTGCAGATGTATACAACAAAAGGGTAAATGAAAATCTAAGAGCAAATGTCGCTTTAACATGGGATATAATCAGCGGACTGACATATCGGACAGAATTTTCGATGAACCAAAATAAAAGTAATAAAAACTACTTTGAAGGACATAAATATCGTGCGTCAATTGACGCTTCTGATGCGAAAGCTTCCGTAGATAATTCCGAATCATACGGATATAGATATGTAAATACATTGAATTATAACATAAAAGGTCTTGGCGAAAAACATGATCTTAATGTAATGATAGGGCAAGAACTGTTAGCATCCGGTTTAGGAAGCAAACGGACATCCGTCACAGTTCAAGGCTTCTCTGAAGCATACGATGCCAAAAAGGCTTTGGCAATGCTCAATCAGTATAAAAGAGAGGGATCAAGCGTAGAACCTCAGATATATACATACCAAGGCGCACCTACAAAATTAGCGTCATTTTTCGGACGTGTGAACTATTCGTTATTAGACAAATATTTGATTACGGCTACATTGCGCGCAGATGGTTCAAGCCGCTTCGCAAGAGGAAACCGTTGGGGATATTTTCCGGCAGCAGCGGTCGCATGGAGATTGTCAGACGAAGAATTTATGGCGTCTACGAAAGGTTGGCTTGACAATTTGAAAGTGCGTCTTAGTTTGGGGCAAGTTGGTAACGATAATATAGACGCATCGGGATTGATAGAACAATATTTTACACCGATAACAGATAATAAATACCTATATTCAGAGAAAGGAGTATTACGCCCCGGTTATGGACTTGCTTCGGATTTAATGCCAAATGAAAAATTAAAATGGGAAACCACAGTCACAAGAAACTTTGGATTGGATTATAGTTTTGGTAATGGCCGTTTATATGGGGGTATTGAATTATACCTGAATACAACCAAAGACTTACTCATGACAGCAAATCTGCCCGGCTATACAGGTTATGTAAGAAGAATGGAAAATGTAGGAGAAGTTGAAAATCGAGGAATTGAACTTTCTATAGGTAGTGAAATATTGAAAGCAAAGGATTACAGCTTGTCGGTTAACTTTAATATTGGGTTCAATAAAAATGAAATAACTAAGCTAAATAATGAATATAAATATACAAGCGGTTGGGGTTCTTCATCGACTAAGCCGGATGAATACGTCTTGCGTCAAGGAAAACCGATAGGGATAATTCGAGGTTACGTTCATGACGGCTTCTATACCACTGATGATTTTAATTATAACCCTAACACTAAAAAATACACACTAAAACCCGGAGTCGCTGATAATTCAAAAATTATAGGTGGCTTGCCTTCAGGAGCATATCCCGGCCAGATTAAATATAAGAAAATGAGCGGGTCGGGTGATCTTATTAATGAAAAAGAAGATGTTGTTGAAATAGGAGATACAAACCCTCTTCATACCGGAGGTTTTAATATAAGTGGAACATATAAAAATTTTGATTTATTCGTCGGATTCAACTGGTCATATGGCAATGACATCGTTAATGTGAATAAGATGGTATCGTCTTATGGCGGAAAAACACCGTACAGAAACTGGGATAAGAGTTTTAAAGATCGTTATAGAATTTTTGATATACAAGGCGGACAATTGGTAAGAATAACAGATCCTGAGCAGTTAAAAGCTTTAAATAAAAATGCCAAAACTTATATGCCATATCACGAACAACCGGTTTTAACGAGTGAAGCTATCGAAGATGGATCATTTTTAAGATTAAACAATATAACATTGGGATATACATTTCCAAAATCATTAACTAAAAAATTTTCCGTAGAAAAATTACGAATATACACAACAATATATAACGTGTATGTCTGGACAGATTATTCAGGTTATGATCCGGAAGTGGATACCGGTTCAAATATGAGATCTACGACTTTACCAATGCCGGGTTTGGATTTTGGATCTTATCCAAAAGCGCGCACATTTACTTTTGGCGTCAATCTAAGCTTTTAAATCAAATTAAAACACTTAAAACATGAAAACGAAATTAATATACTATATATTTTGTATTATTTCATTAATCGTTTTTGTATCATGTGACGACTATCTCGATACAAAATCGAAATCAGAATTAGATAAAGGGTTTGTTTTCGCTTCTGAAACCGAAGCAGAAAAAACTTTACTGGGAGTATATGGATCATTTCAAAGCTATGGCGGAATACATTCATCAGGTCTTTTTTATGATGTAATCGCAACAGGGTCGGATATTGAACTTGGACCCGAAAATCCACAAACCGGTGGAGGTCGCTATTTGGTCGCTAATTTATATCCTAATGATAATCTTTCAGGAGTAGCAAACATTTCAAACAATGGAGATGAGTTAAAGAACAACACATGGAATTCTATTTATCATATTATTAATAGATGTAATATTATAATTAAGGGCTTGGAAAATAGCGACGTATTTATAAATGCTGATAAAACGAAACCATCTAAGATTACACAATTTTATGGAGAAGCGGTTGCGTTACGTGCTACTCTTT
>CALYRA010000191.1 GCA_945292135.1 uncultured Dysgonomonas sp. | reverse complement strand
GGTTGAAATATTTATTGATTCTTCCGTATAAGTATTCCACTCCCCACAAACAGGGCATTTCCCTATCCATTTTGGGGATTCATTACCGCAATTACGGCAGAAGAAAATTGTTTTTATTTTTGCCATTAATTATATTTATTCCCTACTTATCTGATAATTTTAAATGAATGTCTTATCCCCTTTTCTGTTCCAATATGTACAATATATACTCCTTTTGCCCAACCCATCGATGGAATACTATGTATATTAGTTGTAAAACCTTCTGATTTCTTATATGCATTATAGCCTCTCAAATTTACAACTGTCAGATGTTTTATTTTGTCATCTTTATCGGTTAATTGTATAATCAGATTTGATTTTCCGGCATTATCATCCCAGTAAGCGTAAGCTGGTTGCGCTTTTTTTTCTTGTGATGGTATATTTGAAAGTCCATTCAATTTCTTTACTTTATTTGTTGGATCTAAGTATGGATGTAAATGATACTTCGTATTTTCGTGTTGATCCCATTGATACCACATTTTGCCATAATATTCTAGACCATTTCTATTGTTGCATGAAGAGGATCCTCCTGTTAAGGTGCCTACAATTAATCCGTCTTGATTAAACAATGATCCGCCTGATGATCCGCCTTCCGTTACGCCATGACCATTTTTAGTTTCTGAAAATCTTGTTATCCAATCTGCATTAGGATTGGTTTTACTTGTTCCGTCATCATATCTGCCTGAAATTAAAGGAGAACTATATGTCGATATTTTCTTTACATCCCCTTGTGGATGGTGAATAGTAACTCCGCTCTTTGCCGGATTATTGGTAACATCCCATCCATTAAAATATACATCGTAATCAATAGGAATTTCACTATTTAATTTTAATAAAGCCATATCTGATCCTCCATCAATTGGACTATAAACTACTAATTGAGCCCCTACAATAGTTTTGGTCGTTATAGGATAAATAGTTGAGTTAGAACAACCGGGAAATTCATAATTAAAATAAAATTGAATCATATCAAAATTCATCGTTCTACCATCCATAAAGTAACAATGGTAAGCTGATAAATAAAAAGCTGTTTTATCTTGATTTACATTATTAATAAGTGATCCTGAACAGGCTGTCCAAAAATAATTATCTTTATAAAATGAACATGCTACACCTTTTTTCTGAAGTTGCCAATTTTGTCCTTCTTCACAATTTATATTTACTTCGCATTTTCCCGAATTAGTAAACCCATTGCTTTGAACATCCTTCACAGAATTACTGAAAGTATTATTATAGGCATATCCGATATCTTTTATTTTGATTTGTGGAAGTTGTCCTGTCATCGGATCAACATACTCCAATATTAATTCGTCCCCGTATATTATTTCGGTAGAAAATTCTTTCCCATTTGGGTTGGTTCTATGGCTGTATGCTCCTAAAATTTGTCCCTTGTCTTTACTATATATAAATAGCTTACCTCCATATGGAATATAAAACTTATCATAAGATAGTATTATACCTTTTGCTCCCGGTGAACTTATTGATAATCTGCATATTTTAGTTTTTTTATCAAGCTTAGTCCATTCTCCATCCTTAGCAAGATCATATTTTGCGGGTATAACTACCGCTATGCGAATAGGTATTCCGTGTTTACTGTTTACGTCATCTTCGTAAATAAGTTTATTAACATCTTGTTTTAATTCTATTTTATATGGATTTATCTCTTTTATAGACTTTTTTTCAGAAAGTAGAAAGCTTGGAGGGAGACCTCCTTCACTAATTTGCGAAAATAAAGTAAGTGATAAAAATAGAAAAATCTGTAAAAAAAATATTTTTTTCATATTATTTATTTTGTCAATAAGTCAATTATGCCGCTAACATGATTGCCAATTTCTTCACGACTTATTAAGTTATCAGTTTCAAAAATTATATCGGCTTTAAGATAATGAGGTTCTCTTTTTGTTAGATTTTCTTTTACAAATAAATATAATTCTTCTTCATTTTTGTCTTTAATCAAAGGACGTTTTTCTTTACAAATATTCAGGCGTTCGCATAATGCTTCAGCTGTTGCCCTTAAATATATAGTTGTGCCGGTTTTATTCATGTATTCCATATTGTCAAAAAAACAAGGCGTACCCCCGCCTGTCGATATTATAACATTTTCAGTAGTGCTAATACTCTTCAAAGCCTGATTCTCTATTTCTCGAAATCCAGCCTCTCCACCTTCCTCAAATATTTCGGCAATTGTTTTTTGCTGACTTTCTTGTATATAATGATCGAGATCTATAAATTCTACTTCAAAAGATTTGGCTAATTCTTTACCTAATGTAGTCTTTCCTGTACCCATATAGCCTATTAAATATATACGTCCCATAATTCAAATTTTTCCTAATTTTACAAATGTATGAAATAATATATAAAAATCTTTGAAAATAATACTTGCGGAAAAATTTACTTTTTGTTATTTATCAAATTGGATATACCATCTTTCAAAAAACGTTGAAAATCAATTTCGAAATTATAAGTAAATATATTTTGTCCGATTAATTCACTTATTTTTTCAATTTCCCAAAATTTTCCTTCTGATATTTCGTCTTTATTAAATTTAAATTTTCCATTATATACTGTATAGAAACAATAGCTTAATTCGCGTTCAGTTTCTGTTTCAATTACATATTTTGTTATAAACTGAGGTGTAATATTGATTATACCGACTTCTTCAAAAGCTTCTCGATGCAAAGCCGTTTCAGGAGTTTCTCCTAAGTCAATATGTCCGGCTACGGACGAATCCCATTTATTGGGTTGTATATCTTTATTCGGCGATCGTTTTTGAAGTAATAACTCTCCTTTGTTATTAAAAATATGTAAATGTATAACCGGATGTAAAAGTTTACTACCATTGTGACATTGATTTCGACTTGCTTGCCCTATTATATTTCCATCCTCGTCTACTAATGGGAATATTTCTTCATTCATACTATTTAAAATTTGACTAAATATATAATAAAGCTTGTTTAGTAGTATAAAATGCTAAATTATGAGAAAAAAATCGACATTTTCATTCAAAATTTGTAAAGAGTTTTTTATTGAAATATTAAAGCAATAATAAAAAGATAGGATTTCTATAATCTATATTTTAAGATTAAGATTTATATTAAGTCCTATTTATCTCTTTTATATTAATCCTCTTGCTTTAAATTCCAGATATTTATTTATAGAATCAATTGTCAAATTTTCAGGTTTTGACAAAATAGTATGTATCCCGTATCTATTCAACTCTTTTACAATAAGTAATTTATCATTTGCAAGCTTTTCCCCCATACCTTTTTGAAATGTATCTTCTATATTTTTCGGACGGGATTCCAATATGTCACTAAATTCGGAATTTATAAAAAAAGCTACCAAAACCAAGTGATCTTTAGCCAAACGACTTAAATATTTTAATTGTCGACGTATGCCGTTTACTGTTTCAAAGTTGGTATATAGGATAATAAGGCTTCTTTGGGATATTTTGCGACGAACTGTGATATAAAGGCGTTCATAATCAGATTCTTTGAAATCCGTTTTTTGCGCATATAACGCTTCCATAATAACATTTCGTTGTTTGCGTTGCTTATCAGCGGGAACTATTTCATCGATGTTGTTTGAAAATGTAATAAGTCCAACTTTATCACTTTTATTTAATGCCGTATTAGCAACCATCAAAGTCGAATTAATCGCATAATCAAGCAATGTCATTTCATTGAAAGGCATTTTCATCGTACGTCCTTTATCAATAAGGCAATAGACAGGTTGCGATTTTTCATCTTCATACGTATTAACCATCAACTGATTAACTCGAGCCGAAGCTTTGTAGTTAATTGTTCGGGGATCATCTCCCATTACATATTGCTTGATCTGATCAAATTCGGTAGCATGTCCTAAACGTCGGATTTTTTTTATACCATAATCAGTCAAACGATGTGAAGCTGCTAATAATTCATATTTATTCATTTCTATAAAAGATGGATATACAGCCACAAGTTTTTGATTATTGAATATATAATGACGTGATATGAAACCGATAATACCCGTGACCATTACGTTCACGTTTCCAAAAGAATATATTCCTCTCTTTGTTGGACGAAGATCATAATGTAGTACTATTTCTTCATTTGATTTCAATTTTGTATTGAAGATTAAATCTCTTTTTTGAAATTGAAACGGGACTTCTTCTATTATCAAAATTCGAGTAGTAAATGTGTAGAAATTTTTGATTGAGATTGAAATAGGATTGAAGTCTCCGTTAGATAATCTGTCCGGACAATGTCGTATTGCGTTTAATGCGTTTTTACGACCATAAACGGATATGATATCCAATATTATTAATATGAAGAAAAGCCCTATAATACCAAGCATTATATAATGAAGATCGGGCGCAGCATAACAAGCACATAATCCTATTACACATGATATCA
>CALYRA010000190.1 GCA_945292135.1 uncultured Dysgonomonas sp. | reverse complement strand
CAATAATAAAATATGTTAAATAAAATAATATATTTTATGCTAACCATTTATTTATAAAATTAAGATTGATATTAAAATTTGATTAATTGAATTAGTTTATTCTTATTCTTAATCAGAATATTCCTTTTTTCCGTCTGTATCAATTTTTCTTTCTCCATATTTGTCAATTCACGTTCCAAGGATTGGCGAGATACTCCAAAATATTCAGCTAATCCGGTTTTGGTTTTATCCAATACAACAGAATCGGCATCAACTTTTTGAGATAAATTTAATATATACATTGCAAGTTTTTGACGGATGGTACGAAATGACATAAAATGAAGCTTCATACTCAAACGTCCTGCAAAATTAGCCGAAATATCCAGATAATTTTTCAGAAGAGCTTCATTCATGCTTAACATCCTTAATACAGATTGTTTTGGTATCACCAAAGCAGTTGTTTCCTCCAGTGCTGTCGCCTGTACAGGAAAACGATTTTCTTCTCCAAAAAGGAAAAGAATAGCCAGAGGATTAGGCGCAAAGATATCTTCGACCTTTACCACTTTACCCGAAGGGTCGGTCATCTCACCTTTTACGCTACCGGTTAGTATAATGATGAGTCTGTTACATATTTCCTCTTGAAAAGCTAAAATTTCACCTTTTTTGAATTTTGTTTCTTTTATTTTCAATTCAGCGAAAATATCTTCTATTTCATTTTTTCTTACGGATTGAAATAATGGAATTTCAGTTAAAAGATTTATATCCATAGTCTAGAAAATCTAATTTCAACAAATTTAAGAAAAAAACAAAAGGTGTCTCAATTGTGACGTTTTTATTGATACGCTGAATATAATTTTGTATCAAACAAAGTCGTCATGAAAAGAACAATCATAAAGATAGATGAGAAATTATGTAACGGATGCGGAGCATGCGTGACCGGATGTCATGAAGGAGCGTTACAATTAATAAATGGAAAGGCTGTCATGATTAGCGAGTTATATTGTGATGGGCTTGGGGCTTGTATTGGCGAATGCCCTGTCGGAGCCATTACATTGGAGGAAAGAGAAGCCGAACCTTATAATGAGGATGCTGTTATGGAAAGAATGGTTACAAAAGGTGAAAAAGTAATTCTCGCTCATTTAAGACACCTGAAAGAACATGGTGAAAAGGTTCTTATACAACAAGGAATGAATTATTTGAAAGAACATAATATAAAAATTGATTTTCCTCAGAAACAAGAAAAAAATTGTAATGGTACGAATGGTAATTTAGCATGCGGATGTCCGGGTTCAATGATGCAGGAAATAAAAAGACCATCTATGCCATCTTTCAGTATGGCAACGTCTCCTCAAGTACAAACGTCCGAATTAAGACAATTCCCTGTACAGCTACATTTGCTAAATCCAAATGCGAGTTTTTTACAAGGCGCAAATTTGCTCTTAGCGGCAGATTGTACGGCTTTCGCTTATGGAGGTTTTCACAACCGTTTTTTGAAAGGGAAAGCTCTTGCCATTGCGTGTCCTAAACTGGACAGCAATATACAAGTATATATTGATAAGCTAACAGAGATGATTGATGTTGCGATGATTGATACTTTGACAGTATTGATTATGGAAGTCCCTTGCTGCGGCGGATTAATCAAAATAGCTCAAATGGCACGCGATCAAGCTAAACGAAATGTTCCGATGAAAGTTGTCATAATTACAATTCAAGGAGACATTAAAAAAGAAGAATGGGTATAATATAAAACAACTAAAATATCTATAGTTATGAATATGTTTTGTTACCAATGTCAAGAGACATCAAAAGGCACAGGCTGTGCGTTAATGGGAGTATGCGGAAAGACTCCCGAAGTATCCAATATACAGGATTTACTTTTATTCGTAGCAAGAGGAGTGGCTGTATACAATGATGAGTTAAGGAAGATAGGAAAAGCATCCAAAGTGGCTGATAAATTTATTATAGACGCAATGTTTATCAGTATCACAAATGCTAATTTTGACTTCGAGGCAATACAAAAGAAAGTAAAGGAAGGACTTAACCTAAAATCTGAATTAGCTGATGAATTGGGAGTAACAAATAAAACGCTACCCGACGAATGCTTATGGAATGGTGATGAATCCGAATTTATGGATAAGGCTCTTAAAGTAGGAGTTTTGCGTACAAAAAACGAAGACATTCGTTCTTTAAAAGAATTGGTACATTACGGACTAAAAGGAATGGCTGCGTATGCCGAACATGCTTATAATCTGGATAAAACGGATGATGAAATATTTATCTTCATGCAAAGAGCATTAGTGGAGATTACCAGAGAAGATATTACCGTAGAAGAATTGATTCCTTTAGCCTTAGAAACCGGAAAATATGGAGTTCAAGTTATGGCTCTATTGGATGATGCTAATACTGGACGTTTTGGTAATCCTGAAATTACGCAAGTCAATATTGGGGTAAATAAAAATCCGGGAATATTAATTAGCGGGCATGATTTACGGGATATTGAAGAATTATTACAACAAACAGAAGGTACGGGAGTAGACATATATACGCATTGCGAAATGTTACCTGCGCATTATTATCCGCAACTCAAAAAATATAAACACCTGATTGCTAATTATGGTGGAGCGTGGTGGCAACAAAAAGATGATTTTGAATCTTTCAATGGACCTATCTTGTTTACAACAAACTGCATAGTTCCACCATCTAAAGGAGCATCATACAGAGGTCGTATATTCACAACAGGAGCGGCGGGTTTGGATGGTGCTAAACACATTGCGGAACGTAAAAACGGACAACCAAAAGATTTTTCAGAGATAATAGAAATGGCAAAACAGTGCCAACCTCCTCGCGAAATAGAAAACGGAACTATTACTGGTGGTTTTGCTCATGCTCAAGTATTTGCTTTGGCAGAGAAAGTCGTTGACGCCGTAAAATCAGGAGCTATCAAAAAATTCTTTGTAATGGCTGGTTGTGATGGACGAATGAAGAAGCGTAATTATTATACTGATTTTGCCGAAGCATTACCGAATGATACTGTAATATTGACTGCGGGCTGCGCAAAATACCGTTACAATAAATTACCGTTAGGTGATATTGGTGGTATTCCTCGCGTTCTCGATGCGGGACAATGTAATGATTGTTATTCTTTGGCTGTAATTGCTCTTAAATTAAAAGAAATTTTTGGTTTAGAAGACATCAACGAATTGCCTATTGAGTTCAATATCGCATGGTACGAACAAAAAGCAGTCATCGTATTATTGGCTCTTTTATATCTTGGCGTGAAGAATATACACTTAGGCCCCACACTTCCGGGTTTTCTTTCACCAAATGTCGCGAAAGTATTGGTTGAGAACTTCGGCATAGCCGGTATTTCAAACGTAGAAGAAGATATCGAAATGTTTATGTTGTGTAATTGCTAAACAACATGTTATATGTCAACAGGAAAACAACCCGATTTTACTTTTGTTTTCTGTGTTCTTTGATAGATGATTTTTTAGAATAGAAAATTCATAATCATTTACGATAAAAACTTTATCTGATAAAAAAAGCAATTGCCGGAATTATTACATTCGACAATTGCTTTTTCAATATATAAGTAGGTTTAAGAATAAGTCCTTAACAACAATAGAACTTTTTATTGAGCTGTCAATTCAATTACTCTACTTGACATGCGTGTGTTAGTAAATGCGTCGATACCGACTTTCATCAAATAGTTACCGGTATAAATTTTTCCATTTTCATCCAGAGTAGATGTTTTTCCGGGCATCAGATTTATTTCATTTACCAAGTATTTTTTCATTGGATCCAAACCTTCAAGTTTGATAAAATAGAGTTTATCTCCAAATAACGGAAACGCATCATAGGAATATAGCACTGCTCTGTTTTTGTCCTGACCAACATGCATTACAGACATATGTTGTCCATCATAAGGGGATACCAAGCGATAAAAGTTGCCATCCAGTATTACTTTTTTCAAAGAATTATAATTTCGAACCGCAGTTTTACAAAATTCTTTTTCGTCGCTTGACAATTCTTTTAAGCTGATATCAAAACCCAATTTACACATCATAGCCACATCTGTGCGAAATTTGATACTTGCTGTTTTATTCCAGCTTGTTACATGCGCCGCCATAGCTTTGACCGGGAAAAACTTGGAATAGTTCCATTGTATAAACAAACGGTCTATTGGATCTGTATTGTCGCTACACCAGAATTCACTGAAATATTTTAAAGCTTCGTAATCACAACGGGCTCCGCCTCCTGAACACATCATTATTTCTATATGTGGATATTTTTCCCTTACTCGCTTCAATACATTATATACACCTCTAACATGATTGATGTATAAATGATTTTGCTTTTCTTTCAAATATGGTGAATATATATTTGTAATTGGACTGTTGCAATCCCATTTCAAATAGGCTAAACCGGGATTTTCTTTTAATATCTTGTCTACAACACCGAATGAATAGTCTTGAACTTTTGGA
>CALYRA010000189.1 GCA_945292135.1 uncultured Dysgonomonas sp. | reverse complement strand
CTAATGAGAAAATCATCACAAGATCTTGGATTACAGGAGCTCAAGGTAAAAGAGCCTAAACAATTACTAAGTTTTTTAATTGAAAAGCAAGATCGGAAAAGCCGTAATGCGGTAAAATCTTTACTTGCCCATAAACAAATAAAAATAAACAACAAGCTTGTCACTCAATTTGATCACGAATTACTAAAAGGTGACATTGTCTCGATTATGAAATATAATCAGGCCAGAAAACGTAACAAGTTAAAAGGATTGAGTATAGTTTTTGAAGATGAATATTTGATCGTAATTGAAAAAGAACCCGGAATTTTATCTGTTGGAACAGATAAAGAAAAAACGCTTACCATATTTAATATACTTAATCAACATGTAAAGACTAAAGACAAAAATACGGAACGTATATTTGTCTTACATCGTCTCGACAGAGAAATATCCGGCTTAATGATATTTGCTAAGGATATGGAAACGCAAGCAATTTTCCAGAAAAACTGGGACAATCTTGTTTTGGTTCAAACATTTACGGGTATTCTTGAAGGAACGCTTAAACCGGATAATGGGACTATAAAATCTTGGCTAACTGAAAACAAAAATTATATGGTATTTTCGTCCTCAAGTGATAACGGAGGGCTTGAAGCGGTTACTCATTACAAGACCGAACATAAAAATAACAAATATTCACAAGTTGTTTTTACATTGGAAACACGCCGTAAAAATCAAATACGAGCGCAAATGAATCAATTAAAACATCCTATTGTCGGGGATCGAAAGTATGGAGCTCCGAATAACCCTATCAAAAGGTTAGCTTTGCACGCCGGTGAATTAACGATTTTACACCCGGCGACTGGTCAAAAACTGGAATTTAAATGTACAATGCCAAAAACGATGCAAGAATTGATAAAATCGAAGTAAAATTAGTTTACAAAAATCATCTAATTAAAAAATTATGAAGCATGAATTTGAACTGATTGCTTTACGCTTGAGAGGATTACGTGAAGCTTTAGATATGTCAAAAGAAGAATTTGCCAGCGCATGCAACATTCCCATTGAAGAATATAAATTATATGAATCCGGGCAAAAAGATATGTCTATTAGTACGCTCAAAAACATAGCTAATACGCATAATATAGATGTCAACGCTTTAATGTTTGACGATGAACCTCGTATGAAAAGCTATTTTCTAACACGTAAGGGAAAAGGTCAAGCAATCAAAAGAATAGCAGCTTATAAATATCAAACACTTTCCGGAGCATTTAACAACCGAAAAGCTGATATTTTTGAAGTTACTATAGAACCAAATGATAACATAGCCGAAATACATCATAGTTCTCATGAAGGGCAAGAATTCAATTTAGTGCTCGAAGGACGCATGTTATTACATGTCAATGGCAAATATTTAGTATTGGAAGAAGGAGATAGCATCTATTTCGATTCAAGTTTACCCCATGGCATGAAAGCTCTCGATAATAAAAAAGTAAGATTTATAGCCGTAGTATTATAGTAAATATAAATTGTATTCTTTATAAAGACGGAACAAAATGCTTAATAGATTTTTAAAACAGACTTCGCTTCAAGTGAAGATTTCAAAAATAATTTTAAAGTTGAGATTCCCGAAAATTTTAACTTTGGATATGATATTATAGATGAATGGGCAAAAATAGCTCCTCAAAAAAGAGCTCTTTGTTGGACAAATGATAAAGATGAACATATCGACTTTTCTTTCACTGAATTAAAAGAACAAAGTGATAAAGCGGCTTCTTATTTCCAGTCGATGGGTATAGGAAAAGGAGATATGGTTATGCTGATTCTTAAGCGTAGATATGAATTTTGGTTTGCAATTATTGGACTACACAAATTAGGCGCAATAGCAATACCGGCTACGCATTTATTAACCCCCAAAGATATTATTTATCGAAACAATGCGGCAAGTATCAAGGCGATAGTTTCAACCGATGATGAAGTTGTTATTAAACATGTAAATCAATCGTTGTCGGATTCGCCAACAATTAAGTCGCTAATTGTTGTAGGTAAAAATACTCCTGAAAATTGGAGTAATTTTGATGAGGGGATTAAATCTGCCAAACCTTTTATACGTCCTAATAATGTAAATACCAATGATGATATTTCATTATTATATTTTACATCGGGTACGACCGGAAATCCTAAAATGGTTACCCATAATTTTATATACCCCTTAGGACACATTGTAACTGCTAAATATTGGCACAATCTAAATGAAAACAGCTTACATTTGACAGTTGCAGATACAGGTTGGGCAAAAGCCGTTTGGGGTAAATTGTACGGGCAATGGATTGTCGGGGCTGCGATATTTGTATATGATCATGAAAGATTCAACCCCGCCGCAATGCTAAGTATGCTTGAAAAATATAAAGTAACATCCTTCTGTGCCCCTCCTACCGTGTATCGTTTTATGATACGGGAAGATTTGTCTCGGTATGACTTGTCCGCTCTCAAATATTGCACAACGGCAGGCGAAGCGCTTAACCCTTCTGTGTATGAAGCCTTTTTAGAAGGAACAGGAGTTAAAATGATGGAAGCTTTCGGACAGACCGAAACAACGCCTACCATCGTCACTTTCCCTTGGATAAAACCGAAACCCGGATCAATGGGTGTCGCCAATCCCGCTTACGATATAGATCTGATAGATACGGATGGACGTTCGGTCGAAGATGGGGAATCAGGGGAAATAATTATCCGTACCGACAAATGGCGTCCTTTAGGGCTATTTCAAGGATATTACCGAGATGAAGCTTTAACAAGAGAAGTTTATCACAATGATATATATCATACGGGTGATGTCGCTTGGCGTGATGAAGATGGATATTTCTGGTTTATTGGTCGGATGGATGACGTAATAAAAAGTTCAGGTTATCGGATAGGTCCTTTCGAGGTCGAAAGCGCGCTGATGACGCACTCTGCTGTTGTAGAATGCGCTATTACAGGCGTCCCCGATGAGATAAGAGGACAAATAGTAAAAGCAACCATCGTTTTAGCCAAAGAATATAAGGATAAAGCAGATGAAAATCTTATGCGTGAAATTCAAGATCATGTTAAAAAGGTTACAGCGCCTTATAAATATCCTCGTATTATTGAATTTGTTGATGAATTACCAAAAACGATCAGTGGAAAAATTAAACGTACTGAAATTAGAAAATCAGCTGAGAAAAAATAAATTCTCAAAATAAATAGTCTGATAATGAAATAAAAATTTCTATTAAAATAAGAATATTCTTTAAGAAAGTGAAAATATCCTTATTTTATTTTAGGCTGGGTAATGAATAAAAGATTATATTTGCATGCCTAAAAGTGTGTCTATTTATGTTTTTCACATTAAAGGTTAAGTATCAGAAACTCATTTTTATTTTTATGAGTTTAATTGCTAATGAACAAATTAAAAAAATTAAATAACAAAAAGTAAACTTTAAAATGCAAAACAAAGGATTTGTAAAGACTTTTGCCATCGCATTATCATTGGTTTGCCTTTTCTATTTGTCTTTTACATTTGTAACAAGACATTATGATAAGAAAGCTGTCGAATTTGCTACGGCTTATGCAACCAAAAATGCAGGCAAAGACACTCAATTGTACGATAATCTATACCAAACACAGTACAATCATTACTTAGATTCAATGTCAACGGAAAAAGTTTGGCTTAATTTCGATTGGACAGGATGGAGTAAATTAGAAAATACAGGCTACACTCTTAAAGAATGCCGCGAAAAAGAAATAGGTCTGGGACTCGACCTCAAAGGTGGTATGAGTGTTATTGTTGAGGTTGACGTAGCCTCTGTTCTTCGTTCATTTGGAGATATTAACAATGAGGCGTTTATCGCTGCATTAAACGAAACTTCCGCTGAAGCTAAAACAAGTAATAAAGAGTATATCACATTATTTGCCGACAAATATAAAGCCAAAAACGGTAGCGATAAATTAGCAGGTATTTTCAGTACAAAATTAAGAGATCAAATCCAACCGACCGATAATGATGAAAAAGTTATTTCAGTATTAAGGTCACAATTAAATACTGCAGCTGATAACTCTTTTAGAGTATTAAATACACGTATAGACAGATTTGGCGTAGTAGCTCCGAATATTCAAAAGCTGAACAACCGCGCTGAACGTATCATGATCGAGCTTCCGGGTATTAAAGAACCAGAGCGTGTGCGTAAACTATTACAAGGAACTGCTAATTTGGAATTTTGGAAAACATATGATGTCAGCGAAATTAGACAATATATAATGAATTTGGATGAACGTTCGAAAGCTGCGTTGGCAACAATGAATGATTCAACAATCAGTGATTCGCTAAAAACAGATCTTGGATTCAAAAAATCATTTACTGAATACTTAGCATCTCCCGGTCATGGAGCTATTTTAGGGCTTTTCAACCGTAATGATACCGCTGCTGTAGGAAATATTGTACGCCGTTTCGCCGATTCTGATGTATAT
>CALYRA010000188.1 GCA_945292135.1 uncultured Dysgonomonas sp. | reverse complement strand
GAACAAGAATCGCAGGAAAAAGAAAAAACGCAAGCAAAACCAAAAGAAGATAAACAACCAAAAACCGACAAACCAAAGGAAAAGAAAAGATTGACATATAACGAACAAAAAGAATTTGAAGAACTTGACGCCCTAATACCCAAGCTCGAAGCCGAAAAAGCAAAGCTTGAAGAAGAATTATCGAGCGGCAACCTTTCAAACGATCAACTGCAGAAAAAATCTCACCGTTATGGCGAATTAACCGTCGATATCGACGAAAAAACAATGCGTTGGCTCGAATTAAGCGAATATTGCTGATACCGTTCGGCAACAATTTTAAATAACAATTGTTTGTATAGATAATACGCCGTTTGCGTATCAACAAATATCTGTATGAAACAACGAATAATAATAACAGGCGGAACTGGATTGGTAGGATCATATTTAACCAAGCGATTAAAAGACAAATATGACTTAATCATACTGACCCGTCGCCCATATAAATATATAAATACCGCTACCGTAAAATATATCGAGTGGGACGGCAAGACCGTTATACCCGAAATAATTGAAGGAAGCTACGCCGTTGTAAACCTCATCGGCGAAAATATAGGAAAAAAAGGATGGGGCGATCATCAAAAAAAAGTGATAATGAAAAGCCGTAAAGATCCGGCAAACGCAATATCAGAAAGCATTAAAATATGTAGCAATAAACCAGCCGTATGGATTCAAGCCTCGGCGACAGGATATTACGGACAAGAATCAGGAACAGTATTCGATGAAAACTCGCCCAAAGCCAAAAACTCCTTTCTGGCCAGAGTATGCGACGAATGGGAAAAACCCATTAAGCTATTAAACGATGACAAGATAAGGAAAGTTATCATAAGGACAGGAGTTATATTGGCTCCGAACGCTTCACTTTGGAAGCAATTGAATATGTCATTTAACTTTCGCGTAGCGGCAATCGTCGGAAACGGAAGACAATATCTACCTTGGATTCATATCGATGATGAAGTAAACGCCGTTATTTCGATTCTGGAAAATAACTGGACGGACGTGTTCAATCTTGTCGCCCCTCAAGGAGCTACGATGCGGCAAATAATAGAAGCGATCAAAACGAAACGAAAGAGTATAGTGACAATAAATATTCCGAAATGGTTTTTATACCTTCTCTTTGGTAAAGAAAAAACCGACGAAATCGTTTTAACCGATCAGCATATAAAGCCTCGACATCTATTAGAAAATGGTTTCGTTTTCAAATATCCATCAATCAACGACGCAGTCAATAACCTCGTTGATCAAATTACGACGAAAACCCGACAAATCTGAAGATAAGATAAAAATAAGACGAATAACCCAAATATAACAATAGAAAAATATTAGAATTTTAATAAATTATTAATTTTGTAAAATTTTTCGAAAATACGAAAATGGACAAACAAGATCAACCTAAACTATGGACGGTCAACTATATCAATATCTGTATAGTTAACTTTCTTATGGCCTGCTCCTTCAATCTGCTGATGCCATCAATACCCATTTATATAACAGAACAAATGGGGGTGGCGCAATCCAAGACAGGGATTGTTTTGGCATCGTATGCGATCGCATTAATGTTTGTCCGACCATTTTCGGGCTACTTGGTAGATATTTTCTCACGTAAAAAGATACTGCTGATATCATTTACCTGTTACGTACTCATTTTCTTCGGTTATTTCTATGCGACCACTATACTTATTTTCATAATCATCCGATTTATGCATGGCATTACGTGGGGACTGTCGACAGTATCATCCAGTACGCTGGCAATAGATTTGACCCCTTCACAACGCCGTTCCGAAGGGATCGGATATTACGGAACATTTATGAACGTAGCCATGGCGATAGGTCCATTCATAGCCATACATATATACAACAATTACGGCTTTCAAAAATTATTATGGGCAGCCATCGGAATGGGTATATTAGGAATCATAGCCGTTGCGTTGATAAAAGCCCCCGAAAGACCAAGAGTCGACCGCGAAAAAATATCCTTTGACCGATTCTTTCTTGTCCAAGGATGGCCTATTTTTCTGAATCAACTGCTGCCCACCTTTGCTTGGGGAACAATCGGGCCATTCGTAGCCCAATACGGCAACCAAATAAAAATGTCCAATCCCGGAATATTCTTCCTTTTCTGGGCAGGAGGAATCATAGCGTCCCGAATATTCGCAGGCAAACTTGTCGACAGGGGAAAAATACATCTTGTAAATACGTCCGCGATGTTTATCGTAGCCGTATCATTTCTGGTATTTGCGACCGTACACAGTATATACGCATTCTGTTTGTCAGGACTATTTATAGGCATCGGATTTGGAATGATGTTTCCCGCTTTGCAAACATTATATATCAATCTGGCGGAAAACAATCAGCGAGGAACCGCCAACTCAACCTATTTAGTGGGATTTGATTTAGGATTGGCTTTAGGAATGCTGATCGGCGGTTATATAACCGGACGCTTCTCTTTCGAAACATTATTTTTGGTATCATCAGGACTTTGCTTCGTGAGTATCATTGTATATCGCGTATTTTCGGTACGAGTATTTGAACGAAAAAGGCTGCGATAAACGAAACACGCATCATTTTCCGAAACAAGTATTCGTCCATTCGGGCAAGCAGACAAAAAGAAAATAACTTTCAAAAAAAACAAAGAAACCGAATCAAAAGAATACGTCAACAAACAGCCCCGCAAATCATATCCCGTTTGCCATCAGATTGCCCGCGCGATAAGACGACGGAGCAGGTCAAAACAGCAATCCCCAAATAACTCGGAAAGCAATTCGAAAAGCTATCCTTCGATCGCTTTTTAAAAACGAAACACATAAAACGGTAGAAATCTATCAGGCAAATCCCATTACCCGCCTTTCGGTTCAAAATAAAAAAAAACGTGGAACGCATCAAAACACACAGAGAAGGTACTGGTACACCCACAAAGAACAGTTCCGAATACGCCCACGCCTTATAGAGCAGAAACATTGTTGAAGAAATAGCGTCTTTGTTATTAAATATATTTACATATAAATAAATTAAAAAATTACCAGTTTTTCTCTGACACTATTCAAAATTTCAAAGTCAAGATTAATAATCAATACAGATGCGACACTACGCGCTATATCGCAAAAGCAACAATTTTTCGATTACAGATATTCTGATCTTCTAACAAAAAATAATAAATATGAAACAAAAAATTTTCATAACCTTTAAGTTTTTAATTAATAATATGAGCAAAAAATTTGAGAATTCTCTAAATCAAAATTAAAACAGATTAACAAACTTTTTATCGAAAGTTAAACGCGTAAAGATTAAAATACAGATTGAATTTAGTTATAACTTTGAAAATATGACTATTAAATATTCGCAAATACAGATTAATTTACGAGAAAACAAGATATTAATAAAGAAATACAGACCTAACGCCGCCATCTGAGATATACCAAACCGCGTACATTTCGATCCCCCCACCCTTTCAGAAGCCAAATTTGCGGACAACGCCGCATAAATATTTATCCGGCAAACAAACCTTCAACCCACACAAAACAGACCATCAATCAATCAGAAATTCTGTTATTTTACCGGACTCAATAACTTACCATGTACTATTCGGCAACGTGCCCTATCAATCAAGATCGTCAGCGTCGACCGCCCCGATGAATAGAAGAATCGTGATTAAGAATAGCGGACAATAAACAATAACTATTTTAAATCTGTTTAATAAAAAAATATTATAACATTTATGAGAAAAACTCTCAACATAATCATTCCCTTAATCGTATGTTTCATAGTAGGAGCAAGCGCAAGCTGTTTTCATGCCGATTCAATCAAAAATTGGTATCCCACACTGGTTAAACCTTCGCTTACGCCCCCGAATATCGCTTTTCCGATAGCATGGAGTATCATTTACCTATTGATGGGCATATCAATAGGTTTTATATTAAACAGCAAAATAGCCTTTAAAAAAAGTTACGTCAGTCTGTTTATAATACAACTACTTTTAAATTTCACATGGACAGTCAGTTTCTTTTACTTGCAAAGTCCATTATTGGGACTGATAAATATTATTATTTTGGATATGTTGGTAATCCTTTATATTATCAAAACTTACCGCGTATCAAAAATAAGTTCCTATCTGTTCGTACCCTATCTGTTGTGGATTATCTTCGCAACCTATCTGAACGCTTATATTTTTATTTACAATTAGCTGGCGCTCACAAAATAATTTTGGGAAAACAAAAAGCCGCCAACTAAGCGACTTTACATTTGGGGCAACCGCAGCATACGAATCAATCATGGCGGGACATCACGCAACGCACGATCCGAATCTTATCCGGTACAACCGCAAAACAATTACCTTCTGCGGCTTCTCAGAACCTGAACGACATTGAATAATTGCGCGACGTCATTCAAGTTTATAACCCGGTCTTTATACAAAGGATTCAGCGAATGCAAAG
>CALYRA010000187.1 GCA_945292135.1 uncultured Dysgonomonas sp. | reverse complement strand
TTATTGTTGATGGCACGAAGCCGTTGTTTATTGAATTACGATAAAATTTGCCTAATAAGCCATCGGCTTCGATATAATTGAGGGCTGAAAAATATTCGGGTACGGGGTAGTAGTCTAAGCCGGGTTGGTAATCTTTGTAATAAAATAGATAGGGTTCGCCTTTTTTTATTTCTTCGCTTTCATAGGCTTTGATCTCGACGGGCGCGTCTTTGCCTGTTGTTTTTTTCCAGTCATTTGATAGAAAGAAGCTTAGATATTTCCCGTATTCGTTTGTTTGTCCTACTCTTATTTTGCAAAAATCGGTGTGATAAATACTCTTGTTTATTCCGTCTTCGTTTAGTATGACCTGAAAACTGAAGCCGCCAAAGGTGATATAGTCTCTCGCTATTTTTTCGATGAGTATATCCCACGATTCGTTCGGATTGGGTTTTCCGTAATATCTTGTAGGGTCTACGCCCGCGCCGCATACATAGGTGACTTTGTTTTCGATGACGGCTTTATTGATTGCGGATTCATTGTTCAGGTCTATAATGCGTTGGGGTAACAGGTTGTCGGTATCATAGTTTATCCAACCTTTGATATTCCGTTTGAATGTGGGATAGGTTCTTATCGTGTCAGATAATCTGACTATTGCGTATTTTTTATCGCTCGGGTTTTTCTCATTTGACATAATCATCATGTTTTAAAAAAATTGTCTAATACTATATGACAAATTTTTTAGATGATGATAACAATTGATTTTAACAACGAAAAATTATTTATCCCCAGCGGATGGGGCGATATTAAATTGGGCGATTACGAAAAATGGTATTTGATGAGGCCTGAAAACAATCTGGAGTTTATACAGTATGTGGCTGATATTTGCAAGATAGACGCTAAGTTACTGCTTAACGCTCCTACCGAGTTATTTAATATTATAGTCAATTCTTTATATCCTATTTTAAATGGTTCGGTGGAGCCGAAGTCGAGTATTGAGATTGATAATATAGTGTATAAGATTGAACGAAGCGAAAGATTGACGCTTGGCGAATGGGTAGACATCGAAAACGTTTTCGAGAGCGACAGCGGTAACAAGATTTCGGAAGCGTTGGCTATTGTGTGCAGACCTGATAATGAGTCTTATAATCCTGATCGGTTTGAGGAAAGAAAAGTGTTGTTCCAAAACGCTACTTGTGACAAGGTTTTAGCGTTGTTCGCTTTTTTTTTGAGCAAAGAAAAACGATTAAGCGAGATTTTAAACCATTGTTCGAATACAATAATTCTGGGCAACCGATTAGTCGGGGATATCGAGATTTTTCGACAAAGTGGGGATTGTATAAAACGATTGACGATTTGGCAGAGGATAAGATTTATTTATTTGACGAAATCACTAAAAAAACAGTTAACGAGGTTTTCGGATTCTTATTATATAAACTTGACAAGTCAAATGCCGAGGAGCAGCAAATGAAATTCTTAAAACAGATAAAAAAATGATTGATAATATTATAAGCATTTTTAAGGAACAAGCCAGAGAGCATAAGTTAATCAAAGCTTTTTATTACAACAGGAGCTATGAAAAAGGTAGCGGAAAAGACAGGTATCCATTATTTTGGCTGGAGGATCCTCTGACGGGACGAAACGAAAACAACTTGTTTACGAATTCGGCTAATTTCTGCGTTTTGTTTGTTCCGCAGGATAACGTAAATACGGAATATTACCAGAATTTAGCTTTTTCGATTGGTCTGAATATCATCGAGAGAATTAAAAAGTCGGGTAATGCGAACGGTATTTCAATTCTTCCCAACTGGAGTTATACGACTTTGAGACATTATTATGATGATGACGCTGCGGGATGCAGGTTTACGGTATCGTTTAATCTGTTGAATTTGCAAAATCTTTGTTTGATTGATGAAAAGTTTGATAAGAACAAGGCGTTTGAGAATGAGAGCTTTATGCCTTCTATCAATCTGAATCCTAAAAACGGTTGTGAAATTTTTGTTAACAAATTACCTGATTTTGATTTAAAGACAAAAAAATGAATGAGGCTACGTTAAAAGTCATTGAATACATAGCGGATGAATTGATCGTATTGTCTCACCTGATATTGGAAGACGATACGATCAGCGCAAATGCTAAAACGAATAGAAATACGCTCAGAGACAGTAAGCTGAATCAGAATATCGCAAGCGTTGTCACTTACGGCGACGATATTATAATTCAAGCTCTTTTTAATAATTACCTGACGTTCCTTGAATGGGACAGACCGCCCGGTTATGGCAAGCAACCGCCTATCGACGCTCTTCGTGATTGGGCGTTGAATAATGGTATACCGACGGACAACGGTACTTTGTTTGCGATAGCGAGAGCGATTCAACGGGATGGGCACGAAGGCAGACCGATTCTGTTTACGCTCGAAAAGGAAATTGAAAATAGTTTTAATAATGGTTTGTATGACAAACTTTTCGATTCTATTATTACGGAACTAACTAAATATTTTAATTAATGGGATATATAATCAAACAAGGTATTGCCAATATTTCTAAAGAACCTGTAAAAGTGTCTTTGTCTTCAAATGCGAATTTTGTAGAGTTTGAGAGTCTGGGTAATACGGAAGCTAAAAAAGTAGAGGTTACGCTAAAGATTTTAAGTAATGGTGATTTTGAAAAGGATGATGGTTCTTCCACAAATCTAGCCCGATTCAGATTAGTGTTTAAAGATGATAACAAATATGATTATAAAGGTTCTAAGAAAGAGGATTTTTTAAATAATTATACGTTTTATATCGGCTCCAATTCTTACAGAGACAGGGTTAAGACAGCTGAATCGTTATGCAATTGCTTTTTGAATAATGAATATTTATTTACTAACTTCAATATTCATGTTTTGCTGGATGATGAGGCTTCGATGTCTCCTCTTATAAGGATTGTTTCTAAAGGGGAAGGCGATGCTTATTCGTTCGAAATAAAGCCTGATGAGGATATTGAAAAATATTTTACTCATTTTATGAGTATAAGCGGCAACCCGTCAGGCACTGTCAGCAGCGATACGATAGACGAGGGTACGGAATCCGCCGAAATAGCCTTGTATATGCATAGTAATACGGGTATCTTTTTGGGTGAGCCCGAACATCCTTCAACTTCAAATATGGGAACGCCTCTAATCCAAATATCAAAATCTTATGGGGGTATTCCTTTATGGTTTGATATATCGACTGGGCCTAAAAGCAAAGAAAGTTATTCTAATGAGTTTTTAAATTCTACGGATTGGGTAGACGCGGGTACGGTACAGGATTTGAGATTTATAGCGAAAAGGATTTTACATACAAAAAAAAGATATGAAATAGATTCGTTTTATTATTCTGACGTTTTGTATTTCCTGACCGGTTATACGCAAAATTTAGAAAGCAACGATTTGTCTGATTATGTATATGACGCTCAGTTCAAAAATGTAGTAAAGCCATTGACTAAACAACCGCCTCTTTATCATATAAAAGGTCAAAATCAATATTTTAATTTTATTCTTCAGGATGCGGATCATAGCGTTGATTTGCGAAATAATGAGTATAACTTGGGTATAATGTATAAACTTTATTCTCAATCGGGAAAATTGTTAGAAAGGGTTATAGCTCACGAACAAAACCGAAGGTTATTCCATATCGCTAATACGATCAATCTCGATTTGGATGGGGTTATGGAGGGTTATAACGTGGGTTATGCGGAAGTTTGTTTGTGCCGGTCGGGTGTGGAAATCAGCTATCCGCTGAAATTTGTCGTTCTGCCCGATTGCTTGTACCGCGTTAATGATTTCGCTTTTCTCAACTCGTTGGGTGGGTGGAGCAGCTTTAATTTTTCGGGTAAGGCTTCGACCGATTTCAAAGCGTCGGCTAATACGATCCATAAGGCTCAAACTCCTTATTATAATATAAGCGATGAGATAGAGAGCGTATATAATAAGGAAGTCGTGGAACAGTTTGTTGTACAGTCAATGCCTGTCAACAGTAGTATGTGCAACTGGCTCAAAGAGTTGTCCTCTTCGGTCGCTGTCTATGAATTGGCTACGAAAAGGTATGTAATAGTCGACGAATTGAACATAAAGCCTAATACGCAGGATGATTTGTTCAAACTGGAAATGAAGTATCATTATTCGGATAAATATAACGGACTGATCGTATGAGGTTGACGAGCGTTTTCGAAAAAAACTGTAATGCTTATAACAACGGTTTCAGGTACATCGTCAATAAGGGTTCTACGCGTTCGTCCAAAACGTTCAGCATCCTTCAATTGCTTTATATGATCGCCAGATTGTCTGAAGAACCCCGAACGATATCTGTCGTCTCGGAATCGATGCCGCATTTGAAAAAGGGTTGTATAAGGGATTTCAAAAAGATATTGCAAGACGATAATCAATGGAATTTTAAAAATTGGAACGCTACGGATAAGATTTATAAAGTAAATAACACGACGATAGAGTTCTTTTCGGCGGATAATCC
>CALYRA010000186.1 GCA_945292135.1 uncultured Dysgonomonas sp. | reverse complement strand
AACACAAACAGATCCTGCTATGGTAGCCAGAGCCAAAGAAAGAACAAATGTCGAACTATCTGAGAATGATAAGAAATATTTAGCAGCGGTTTATCCACCTAAAAATTAACGAAAGAGAACAAAATCAAAACTAACCTATTGACCATAAGGATATAATAACGTCATGATGTCTTACATAATAATTCGAGGGCATAGGTAGAATTAACAAGGAAGTACCGGTAAGATTAAATAAAATAACATAAATATTCTTACATCATTTTCATAAAACGTAATTAACATTTTATACAGATTATAATATTATTAAAATTTAATTTATTTTATTACACTGATTAAAGGGAGTAAATACGCCGAAAAACCTATTATCTAAATTTTACTGTAATGTTTATTTATTTAAGTAAAAGAAGTGTCTAACATTTGTCTGATCACGGCATTTGTACTCACTGTCTAAAAAAGAAAAACTACCCCAGGGTATCTAATCAATAATATCTAATTATGCATTTAAAATTTAAAAACATGAAAAAATTTAATTTTCTGTTAATGCTTTTAATTATGGCATTAATAACCTCATGTAACGATGAGGCGAGTGACAAAAACAACAAGGGCAATAATTTGCTCGGATCTTCCGACTATCCTTTTTATCCGTCTATTACCAAAGTATCTCAAGATGAAATTACGACAAAAGCCGGTATTCCTAATCCTGAAGAAGATATAATCGCGCGATGGAATGATTTTGATGAGATAAAGATTTATTTTATGAATGGAAATACAACTCTTAAAAACAAAGTTAAAGAAGTAGCCAAAATATACGAAGAGTTGACAAATCTAACATTTAAGTATACAGACAATCAAAATGAATCAGATGTACGGATAACTTTCTCAAATCACAACTTTGATAGCGATAAGTTGCGAATAAACTGGTCATATCTCGGAAAACAGTGTTTGAAAATTAAAAAATCTGAGCCGACTATGAACTTAGCTATTGCAAATATAAATGATATGGCAGAGATAAACAGCATATCATTTAAGGCTTCTATTTTGCGCGAGTTTGGTCATATGATTGGTATGATATATGAATTTCAAAGGAAAAATCCTTACAACCCGACTGAAAGAATCGTTCTTGATGATGATAAAATTTATGATTGGGCTGGGGTTGAGAATGATCTCCAACAAATATACCAACTTGAAAAATCATATTTAATGGATCACTTTTTTATTTCAGATTTATTAGAAACAAAAGTTGCCTCCCCGACATTCGATGAAAATTCAATCATGTTACCTTATATTCCAGAAGACTGGTTCAAAAAAGGGTCACGTAAAACTCATACAGATTCTGCTATGGTTCGCAAAGCTAAAGAAAGAACAAATGTTGTACTATCCGAGAATGATAAGAAATATTTATCGGCGGTTTATCCACCTATACCTCCTACACAATATGAACCGGGACCAGCAGGAAAAATTACGTTGAAGATAGACGTAGAAGCATATACTATGGCATGGGACTTCACAACAAATAAAGTGCCGGGTGAGAATAAAATCATAAACGATTATACGACAAGAGTTGTTGGAGAATATGAATGGACAGCCGAAAATTTACGTTTAAAATATAAAGAAGATGATAAGCGCGGATTTATGCGTCTTACTCCTGACCAAATTAGATATGCGGTCAAAGATCATTTAGGTAAGGATACTGTTTTAATGTGTGAACGTTTTGACAAAATATTCGGAAGTTTTGCAACTTCCTATGAAGGAGCACTCAAATATAGAACACCAAGTTCTATTATTCGTAAAGAGGGCGAAATACCTGAAACAGCGCCTACAAATTTTACATTACCTGACACTTTGGCAATTCAGCAATTAATTGGCATAGCTCCTGTTAGAGATAACAACCCAGGCGTTACTGATCAATATGATCTAATAAATTTTATACTTGGTATTCCTGAGATATATAAAGAAGAACCGGGTGTGGATTTAAACACGTTAATAGGCTCTACAATGCCTTGGTTTATGTGGGGTACGAAATGGGATAATTCTTCGAAACTAGGTGTTTTACCCGTAGGATTCAAAGGGAATGCTGACCCAAGGTATGACGAAAAAAATTCTAGGCACTGGTCTTGGGGAGCAGGTTTTCAATGGAAAACTAAAGAAAGAAGTATGTCGGGATTTGGAATAATGGACGCAAAAAATTATGGTGCATATTTCATCAGAACTTCCTATCAATTTTGTAGCGTAAGATATGTAAGAGCATTAACCGATCAAGAATTAAAATACAAACTTTATATTGATGAACAAAATGACAAGGTTGTCGTTTCCAGGGATTTAGATTCTACTCCAAGCAATCTAAAAATTTTGGAGAAAGGTTATGAACGAGGTATTGCCCTTCGCTATATTAATTTGAAAAAAAATATTTGTACCAAGAAATGGAGCGCAATTAAAGAAGAAGCGAATAAAATAAAAAATAACTTCAGAAGATTATAAGTTACGACAAAAAAAGAGCCGAAATAATCGGCTCTTTTTCTTATTTTTTAATTAAATAAATATTACATTTGTTAGTCAAAGCTACGTATCTAATTATTTGATAATATCAAAATGCCTGATTACGAAACTTTATTATCAATGTTCGAATATGAAGACCAAACATTTTATTACTCTCGGGCTATCAATAGCATTGTTGATACTATTGAGTACGCACAACCTTACAGCTCAGATCAATATTAATGATAAAACTAAACCGATAAGCACAAAGTCTGTCTCCGAAAACACGATACTACCTCCCGAAGTATTGGAAGGTGTGGAAAAATACCGTGAATTTCATTTCAATCCGGAACTTCAAAAGAAATCCGCTATTCATATCGGTACAGAAATAGAATTTGATTTCAGATCTGAGGACAAAATATCCGGCGATTTTTTTAAAGGAACTGTTATAACTGTAACGGAATATATAGAAGGTATAACTGCTGTCACGGCAAAAATACAGGGCTTGGATTTTGCGTATGGTTATA
Organism: uncultured Dysgonomonas sp.; assembly: GCA_945292135.1. Lineage (GTDB taxonomy): Bacteria > Bacteroidota > Bacteroidia > Bacteroidales > Dysgonomonadaceae > Dysgonomonas. The sequence continues at coordinate 1,490 of CALYRA010000186.1, read as the reverse complement.
TGGCTATATCAAATAAAGGAGTAACAATGTGCGTTAATGTACCCGAATTGAACAAGCGATTTTTTACGACTCAATTCAATCAAAAACAATATTTGCTTGAATATAGCGAAAGTGGCCTTCAAAAAAGAAATTCATTTAAATGTGCTGCCATTAATGATTTGCAGATTCAGGAAACACCACAAAATCAAGCAATTGGAGAAACATTCAAATCTCCCCTTAATACCGAAAAAAAATCTTTACTTACAAAAAATGCCGATTCCGAAATAACTCATCTCAAATTAATGTATGTATTTACCTCTGCCGCGATAGATTGGATAGAATGGAAAATAGGTGAAAAAAATAAAGCTTCGATCAATGATGTTATTGACCGTGAAGTCACGCTGAGTATGCTCGAATCCCAATTAGTGTTGGATAATTCAAATATAAAAATCAAATTAGAACTTATCCGCATTTATCAAACTGAGTCGTTACCTGATCACCCTGAAAATACATTATTCGCGGCTATTGCGGATAATGATGGCATGATGGATGATATACACACAGTCCGCAATGCCGAAGACATAGATATTGTTATAGTTGCTAATAGCGTCCCTTTCGGTATTTTAGTAGCAGGAATAGCATTTGAATTAAATAGCGAAGGAGGCAATCGCAATCGAAATGGATTTGTAGCGATAAATGAGGATTATATATTTGGCGACTATGTCGTTATCCATGAAATAGGACATCTTTTTGGTTGTGAACACTTAATAGATCAATTAACTTCACCTGCACCAAGTTCCCGTTTATTCAAGCATGGCACAGCATGGAAGGGAATTATTAATAATAAATATTTTACAACAGTGATGGGATATACTGCATCAGAACATCATGCCGATAAGAATACTTACGGACGAATTCCTTACTTTTCGTCTGCCAATATTAGTTTGCAAGGAGTTGTTATTGGCAATGACTCACTTTCTGATAATGCAAGAGTAATGAACAAATCCCGACATTTAGTTGAAACTTATGGAAAAGGAATGCAAATAGGGCCTAAAACATTTTATAGAAAAACCTATGGTTATCCTGATCCGATTTTTGAACTAGCTATAAATAAACACAACTTCGATTTAAGGACAGGAGATAAAGTTATTTTATCAAGAGAAGAAGGTGAAGTTTTGGGCAAATATGATATTATACCAAGAATCATAGATACAAACGGCAACGACGTAACGGAGAGTCCATATTATAAAGGTTATGCCTACATGGCGAGCGATGAACTCATTATAAGAAAACGAGATTTGAAATGTTCTTATTTTGTCCAAGCAAAAGATAAAATATATGACGGAACAACCAATGTAATTTTTGATTTTAGTCGTTTTTATGATACGTCATTAAAGGGTTCTCTTGTCAAAGGTGATAGCGTAAAAGTACAACTTGGAGCTTTAGTTGGTACATTTTTCAATGCTAACGTAGGTGATAAGAAACTTGTCACAACTTCTGGAAATGTCTAT
>CALYRA010000185.1 GCA_945292135.1 uncultured Dysgonomonas sp. | reverse complement strand
GAGCAAGTAAATACATTGGCGTAGAAGCTCGTACAGTTGTAACATCGTACGTTTCTATATGATAAATAACATCACTGAGCGCATCTAATGCTTCTTCAACCGTGAAATGTATTTCATGATGTACGGTGCCTATATAATCTGCAACCTTTCGCGCTGCGTCTAAGTCCGGCGCGCCTTTCAAACCTATAGCAAAAGAATGTAATTGAGGCCACCAAGCTTCGGTCTTATTATCGTCTTCGACGCGTCTGCTTGCGTAACGTTTGGCAATAGCCGATATAATGGATGAATCAAGTCCACCGGACAATAATACGCCATAAGGAACATCTGACATTAATTGCCGTTGGACTGCACTTTCTAAACCGTTTTTTAGTTCCGAAACATTGGAAACATTATCTTTTATATTTTCATATTCCATCCAATCTCGAACATACCATTTTTCCATTTCTCCATCTTTGCCATACATATAATGTCCCGGCAAAAATTCTTTTATATTCGGACAAATACCTATTAAAGCTTTCAATTCGCTTGCGACGTAAAACTGCCCGAATTTGTCATAGCCTATATATAAAGGAATAATACCCATGTGGTCACGACCGATTAGAAATGTATCTTTTTCGACGTCATAAAGCGTAAATGCGAATATTCCATTGAGATCCTCAAAAAGATCCTTTCCTTTGTCTTGATACAAAGCTAATATAACTTCACAATCGGAGTTGGTTTGAAATTCATATTCGGGATAACGGTTGCGTATTTCCTTGTGATTATAAATTTCGCCATTGACTGCCAATATTAACTTTTTATCTTTGCTATACAAAGGCTGGTTTCCTGAATCAATACCTACAATAGATAGTCTTTCATGAGCTAAGATAGCTTTATCACTACAATAAATTCCTGACCAATCCGGTCCGCGATGACGTATTTTCTTAGCCATCTTCAATATTTGACGGCGTAATCCTTCTAAATCTTGCGTCAATTCAAATGCTCCTACAAAACCACACATATGATCTTATTATATATTTTGTATTATTTTCATTAATAAAAAAGCAAATATAGTGTAATTAAAAATCAAAAACAAACAAAATAACACAATACAACATAATAATATAGAAATTTGACAAACTATCAACTTTATAGAAAACAAAAAGAAAGAAAAAATAATTAGTATTTTTTAGGGTAATATCAATTTTATATACAAATAACATATCTTTGCATCAGATTATAAATATATTAGTCATTATGAAAAAATTTACCTTTATTCTAATAACTCTTCTTACTACTATTTTTTTTACTTATTCTTGTGATAACAGCAATGCTTTAAAAGAAGAATTTGATATCTCACAAGGTATATGGATTTATACTGACAGACACGTTGAAATTTCAGGTACTGATTTAGCTTTAAAGATTAATCCATATTTAAAAGAAGACGCTGATACTGTACGTTTGGAACAAACATTTAACAACTCTACCAAAGAATCAAGATTAATTGCTTACTCATTAAAAAATGAGATGGAAAGAAGAAATTATCAATACAGATATTCAATAGTTAAAGATTCATTGTTTTTAATAAATCTTATAAAAAATGACACATTATATGAAGGGGTCTTTAGCGCTACAAAAGTAAATGGCAAAGCTAAACTCGAAATTCAATTTAAAGCGACTAAAAAACAATTACATACCTTGTTAATGGAGATAAAATCCGATCCAAATATTTTAACTTCTTATCCGAATGATATTTCCGGAACATATTATATTATAGCTAAGCAATAAAACGAAAGAAAAATTTTGTAATCCTAAGTTTTTTTATTTACTTTGCACTCCGATTGCTAATAGGCTAACAAGAAGCTGAATATAAACCAGTTCGCCTCAAGCACATAACCTGTAAAAATAAAAACAGATGTACGTAATTGTAGATATTCAAGGACAACAAATGAAAGTTGAACAAGGTCAAAAATTGTTTGTCCACAGAATTAATTCGGATCAAGGCTCAACAGTTGAGTTCGACAAAGTATTATTAGTAGACAAGGATGGAGCTATAACCGTAGGCACTCCAACAGTCGAAGGCGCTAAAGTAGTATTAGAAGTGGGTTCTTTAGTAAAAGGAGACAAAGTTCTTATTTTCCATAAGAAAAGAAGAAAAGGACACCGCAAATTAAACGGTCACCGTCAACAATTTACTGAAGTAACAGTTAAAGAAATTATTGCTTAATCAGTTAAAATAGAAAGAAAATGGCTCACAAGAAAGGTGTAGGTAGTTCTAAGAACGGACGCGAATCGGAAAGTAAAAGATTAGGCGTTAAAATATTCGGCGGAAAAGCTGTAAAAGCAGGAAACATAATTATTCGCCAAAGAGGTACAACTCATCATCCCGGCAATAATGTAGGTATGGGTAAAGATCATACTTTATTCGCTTTAATTGATGGAGTAGTTGTGTTCCGTAAAAAGAGAGATAACAGATCTTATGTTTCTGTTGTTCCCAGTGCTGAAGCTTAAACAATAAAAAATAACGGACAAAAAGGATACTCAAATGAGTATCCTTTTTTATTTTGTATAATACTAAAGACTAAGTATAAAAGCATTTAATTTTCATTATATATAGGTATTGTAAGTATTTATGAATATTAGTTCCTTTGTAGAGGATAAAATAAATATAGAGTTTCAGTATTAGTTATTGTGCTCTAGTAGCCATACATTTATTTTTATTATTCCACTGATAGTTTTTTAGTTGATCTCATATTCCTCTAAGACGAGATGTCTTTAAGATGAATAAAAAATAAAAGGAGGTGTGAAATCCTCCTTTTATTTTATTTAATCCACATCAATAACCTCTACAAATAAATAGCGCTTTCCCTTTGTCCTGATGCCAATCGATTTTAAAACATCCTTTTGAAATGGCAACTCTTATTTAGCAGGCTTAAATTTAAGTTAGAAGTCGGGGAGCCATTGCAAAGCAAAACAATTCCTAACCAAAATATCCAGAAAATTATCATAACATTAAAAATGCCGGGATATGAAGGATGAGCACCTTGTTACTAAAGATAAAAAGAGATGAGTAATAATGCCCCATCTCTTTAAAACAACTCTTACTTTGAAGTCTTTTTCCTAAATTTTAAATAAATGAAAGCGCCCACTAAAACTATCAAAAATAAAGGCCAAAGGTTAAGTAAAAGTATTAACATATAACACAATCCCGACCAACCATTTGATAATGAAACCAAAGCTTTGGATATCAGTCCCGGCTTATAAACATCTATCGATTCAACACGCTTTATCATACTTATTGTTTCAAATCGATCTTGATACAATTGAATGTTGATTGTACAAAAATCAATCTTATCCTTCAATTTAAACTTCTCTATTGTAGCATTATCAGCCATTTCCTCAACATTATCGAGAGCCTCCTCAGCATTTACGGCATCTTCCAATTTCGCAGATTTGGTAGAAATTGCATTTGCCACTCTTTTCGATTTTCGCCCTAAACGTGCTTGCGTTAATTGATTTAATAATATATCGAAAGTAACGTCATCGGCCTTCAATGTCCGATAATCTATATTTACTGCTAATGGAGCAATTTCCCTTAATGTCACATCTAACATATCTTTAGGTACTCGTAGTATTAATTTAGCGCTAAGAATATTATGCGTTACGACTAAAGCTGAATCTCGAGAAACAGGTAATTCCTCCGCATTCCAATTATCATTGCTTATAGTAGAGTTCACAATAATTCCTCCGTTTTTATTAATAATATTTTCAATGAAATAAGTAGCGTCCACAACATCCTTTACTTTAAATTTCGTATCGGCTGTACGAATTAACAAACGATCACCGTCATTCATGCCCAAAGTAGCAATCGTAGTTAAAAAATCAGGCGTTTTTTTTGATACAGAAACGCGACCTCTTGATATTTGATCTTCCTGAGAAGGAGATGATTGCTCGTTATTTGTTGACGGTTCGGATAGTAAAACCCTATCTGCTAAAGCAGCGTCATTATTTTCACTTTTAGAATGCGAACTGCAAGCCAAAAATATAAATATATTCAGCACCGCTAATAGAATCAATTTGTTTGATGACCTCATAATTTTATCTTTTAATTTTCGTTTTATATTAAATAGATGTCTTTTACATTATATTTCCATAAATTTTGGTAAAAAAATTCTATTACCTTTGAGGAAGTCATTTAAAGATAATGAAAATAAATAAAACAAATGCCGCACGGCTTTTAGATAAGGAAGGCATCCAATATCATCTGATACCGTATGAAGTGGACGAATCTGACTTGAGCGCCATCCATGTAGCTGAAGTATTGAATGAACCTGTTGAACAAGTTTTCAAAACGTTAGTTCTTCAAGGTGATAAGACCGGATATTTTGTATGTATCATTCCTGGAGCTAAAGAACTAAATATGAAAGTAGCCGCTTCAATTTCAGGCAATAAAAAATGTGAAATGATCCCTATGAAGAACTTATTAGCAATAACTGGTTATATCAGGGGCGCATGTTCTCCTATAGGTATGAAAAAATTATTTCCAACTTATATTGACAATTCATA
>CALYRA010000184.1 GCA_945292135.1 uncultured Dysgonomonas sp. | reverse complement strand
TTTAAAGTATATAAATTATGAGTAATAACGATATTCCGGCAGATGTACTTGCAGCCATAGCAATGGCATTGTATGAAATACAAGATCAAGTACATGATATGGAAAGCAATATACTAACGATTAAACGTACTACTCAAGAATATTTACCTTGGGCGGATAAAAGTACAGGTATGTTGCAAATGCCGAACAAAAAATAAATTTCAGAACAAAATCGTATGAAAAAGTTTAAATATAAAATAAACGGTAAAGAATATGAAGTTGCCGTTGATAAAATAGAAGATACTTTGGCAGAAGTAGAAGTAAATGGAACTTCGTACAAAGTAGAATTAGAAAAGAAAGAGGAAGAGCCTGTTACTCCTAAAATTCAACGTCCTGTTGCGTCGGCATCTGCACCGAAAGCAGCAGGTAGTAATGCCGGTGGCGCTGCCGTAAAATCACCGCTTCCGGGTATTATAGTTGCTATCAATGTTAAGATTGGTGACCAAGTGAAACGCGGACAAACCGTTATTACATTAGAGGCTATGAAAATGGAAAATGCCATTCAAGCAACTCAAGATGGTGTTGTAGCTTCAATTGATGTCGCAGAAGGCGATTCAGTATTGGAGGGAGTTACTCTTGTTACTTTGAAGTAAAAAAAGTCACAAACCAAACATAAAAGACTATTCCGAAAGGGATAGTCTTTATTTTTTATCAACATTCGAAAATTTAACTTATAAAAACAATAATATTCATAATTAATATTTATTTTGTTCCCATTATTTAATAATTAATAATTAATGAAAGTTTATTTTTCCATTGACTATAAAACCGAGTGGGGGCAAATATTATATATTATAGGTTCAACACATGAATTAGGAAATTGGGATAAATCTAATGCGGTTTCAATGAAATATATTTCTAATTCAAGGTGGGGGATAGAAATGGATATAGTTGATAATGAACCCATATATTATAAGTATATTTTAAAAAAAGCTGACGAAGTAATAAGAGAAGAATTTCAAACTCATTCTTTAAAAGACATTTCAAGCCAACATTCATATTATATCAATGATATTTGGTTAGATATGCCTAAACATAATTTTCTATATTCTTCTGCATTTACGGAATGTTTTTTCAAACAAGAACCATCTTCCAGTAATTTAAAATATTTTGACAATACATTATTAATAAAAGTAACATGTCCTTATGTCAGACAAAATCAAATTTTATTAATATCCGGTGATAATAATTATTTAGGAAATTGGGATGTAAGAAAAGCCTTAAATCTAACGCCAATGGAGAATGGAGAATGGCTTATTGTATTAGATATTGAAAAATTTGATAGCGACACAGCTTATAAGTTTGCTATATACGACAAAGATAAAGATGAAATAATTCATTGGGATGAGGGGTATAACAGATGGATAAACCCATTCAAATCTTCCGAGAAAGTAATAAAGGTCATATCTGTTATTTACAACTGTAATACTACATATTGGTACGGAGCTGGTATTTCAATCCCCGTTTTCTCTTTAAAATCAAAAGATAGTTTTGGAATAGGAGATTTTCATGATCTGAAAAAGATGATTGATTGGGCAAAACTTACAGGTTTAAAAATCATTCAAATTTTACCAATTAATGATACTACAAGCTGTCATACATGGAAAGATTCTTATCCATATAATGCGATTTCAATATATGCGCTTCATCCTATATATCTGGGATTTAATGACTATCCCTTGAAAGATGAAAATAAGCGTAAAAAATATGAAAAGGAAGCTGAATTTTTAAATAATCTTGAAAAAGTCGATTATGAATCAGTAAGTAAATGTAAACTCGCTTATTTGAAAGATTTATACGATGAAATCGGGGAGGAGGTATTTAATGAAGCTGATTATCATCAATTTTATCATAAAAATGAAAGTTGGCTTTATCCATATGCCTTCTTTTGCTACTTACGTGATCAATATGAATCATTTGAAATAGATGAATGGGGAAAATACAGAATATATAATAAAGCAGAATTGGATATACTGATTTGCGATCCTCAAATTAGATATTTAATTAAATTTCAATATTTCATACAGTATCTATTACACAAACAATTAGTTAGCGTCAAGAAATATGCGCATCAAAATGGAGTAATTCTAAAAGGAGATATACCAATAGGTATAAGCCGTAATAGCGTTGAAGCATGGATTGAACCACATCTATTCAATTTGGATACTCAAACAGGCGCTCCCCCGGATGCTTTTTCATCAGAAGGTCAAAATTGGGGCTTTCCAACTTATAATTGGGATGAAATGGAGAAAGATGGCTATTCATGGTGGATTAAACGGTTTCAAAAAATGGCTGATTATTTTGATGCTTATCGAATCGACCACATTTTGGGATTTTTCCGTATATGGGAAATTCCCGAAAATGCTGTACAAGGAGTTCTCGGATATTTCAATCCGGCGCTTCCTTTTTCATTGGAAGAACTGCAAAATTCGGGTCTAGATTTCGATGAGTACAGGATGGTTAAGCCATATATCCATGAAACCTTTCTTTCTGAAATATTTGGTGACTTTACCCAAGAGGTTATAGAAAAATTTATACATCCAATAGGAAATAATTTGTATGAATTAAATAGCGAATATGATACTCAACGAAAAATAAAACTGCAATTCGCAAATAGAATAGATGAATTAAATATTTATATACGAAATGGTCTTTATTATCTTTGTGGCAATGTGTTATTTATAAGAGATAAATATAATCCCCATTTACTACATCCTCGTATCGAAGCTCAAAATACACACACTTACAAATATCTTAATGACAAAGACAAAAATATATTCAATTCATTATACAATGACTTCTTTTACCATCGCCATAATCAATTTTGGCACGAAAACGCAATAAAAAAATTACCGGCTTTAATTTCCTCTACACAGATGTTGGTTTGTGGAGAAGATTTAGGTATGATCCCTGATTGCGTCCATCCCGTTTTATCTGATTTGCAAATACTGACACTCGAAATAGAACGAATGCCCAAAGATCCTAATAGAATATTCTCCGACCTGAGAGCCTTACCATATATAAGCGTGTGTACAACATCTACACATGATATGAATCCCATTAGAACTTGGTGGTGTGAAGACAAGAGTTTAGTTCAAAAATATTATAATGAAGTATTATGGAAACAAGGAATTGCCCCTAGTGATTGTACAAGTGATCTTTGTGTTCAAATAATTAAGAATCACTTAAATGCATCTTCGATGCTTACGATCATTCCATTACAAGACTGGTTATCAATAAATGACAAATATAAAAGAAAAAATCCCGAAGATGAAAGAATAAATATACCTGCTATACCGGATTATTATTGGCAATATAGAATGCATTTGTTTTTAGAAAATTTAGTTATAGCCAATGATCTGAATGAAACAATCCGAAATATGATATATAAATCTCATAGAGATTAATTTACGATTACCTCTGAAAATAATAAATCATACATTATTAAATTACATGAAAGGAAAAATTATATTAAGAATCATCCTATTTCTCGTAATAGGATTCGTTTTTTCGCAAAAGTTTTTTGCAGAAAAGAAAAATAATCCGACTAATACCGATCTTAATAATATAGAAAAAACAGATTTACATCAAGATTCGATAACAATCCGAAATGCAATATCTGCTCCAATTGTTGTTGAAAAAGATACATTATTTTATGTATATGGAAATATTGGCGTAGTAACAGCATTGAGTAGAGCACAAATTATAAGTGATAATATAATAGAATTATGTAAAGACCCTTTCTTTAAACCAGACTCCCTTGTTATTTTAGATGATAGTGGGATTTATCAAATACAATATTCGGGCAAGACAATTATGGGTATTACAGATTACCAAGCTAAAGTTTTAAAGAAGACAAAAGAAGAAATAGCTATAACATATAAATCTATTATTATTAACAAAATTGATTTTGTAAAAAAAAATAATAGCTGGAAAAATATATTACTAAGGATTGCATTATCCATTCTCGTTTTATTCATTACGGTATTTCTAATAAAAGCTTTAAATACTATATTCCGAAAACTTGTCAAAATCATTGGTGGATTAGAGAGATATACTCTTAAAGCTATATATTATATTATAGATGCGGAAAAACAGATAAAATTGTTGCAGCTGATTATAAAACTTATAAAATTAACGTTAGATATCGTAATATTGTATTTCAGCTTATTCACTCTGTTCCGAATTTTCCCACAAACGAAATGGTTATCAGATAGATTACTTGGTTACATATTATCTCCATTAGATAAAGCTTTCGATTCATTCATTAATTTCATTCCGGATTTAATTACTATTATCATTACATTCCTAATTTTCCGTTTCATCGTGAAAATATTAAAAATGGTGGCAAATAAAATTGATGATGGTTCAATTACATTTCGTGGATTCTATAAAGACTGGGCTATTCCTACTTTTAATATCATAAAAGTCGTTTTATATATTTTTATGTTTATAATAATATTTCCACATCTGCCCGGATCTGATTCTGATATATTTAAAGGTGTAT